>CASEAH010000082.1 GCA_949285935.1 uncultured Oscillospiraceae bacterium | reverse complement strand
CTCCAAGCATAGAGCGAAGAGTTGATGATAATAAGGCAACAGGAATGAAAAGCTTTTGTTAGAACAGTGGTTGTCTGTTTCAGTGCGCCTTGAAATGTGTGCCGGCAATAGGCCTTTATAGGGCCGACGCAAGCCGCTGGTTTAGCCGATGGTTATGACTAAAAACAATCCCCGACTTGCACAGCAAGATCACCGGCGGCTCTGTTGGTATAAAAAGCTTTCCCATGCCGGAAAATATCCCGGTGAAGCAGAGGTACGCAAAGGGAAAACGGAGGATAAAGCTGGGAAAACAAACCATAAAGCCCCACAGCTTTGGAACGGCAGTGGGGCGCTTCGTGCAATAAATTCTATTTTGCGGGTTTGCCAGTTCAGCCGGCAACAAATCATGAAGGAAGCCGGGTAAAGTGGTTTTATGAGGCGGAGGAATAGACTGCCGGAATAAAAAAGGAGTACCCTCCGGGATGTTCCCGTAAATCATATCTATGTATGATCCGTCAGACAAGCAATCCATAGGCAAGCGCCGGGCCCAGCAGCGGCAAACAGCAGAGAGATACAAAAGTTTCTTGCGGCGTGTTAAATGCAAAGGCCCTGGGAAATACCGAATTGCGCTTATCAGAAATGACAGGGAAGCGGAACGCCGGAAGTGGATCAGAGAGTCTCCGGCACGGAGAGAATGGGGGCCGATTCTGTCTCAGATTTACATCCCAGAATGTTTCGGGCCAAAGGAAGCACCTCTGTTCCCTGAAGAAAAACGATGTTAAATTCATGCTGTTCCGCTAACCCTTCCAAATGGAAGAAAGTGAGGCTTTCCTGGTTCTGAGCAGCGGCCCGGTAAGCAAAGGTGATTCCCAACCCTTCCGAGACAAAACGGAGTATCAGAGAAAAACTGCTGGCACAGATGACCCGGGAAAACAGTGCGGTGGAATAGCCCTGTTCCTTTAGGGCATTTTCCAGAATGGCCCGGGTACCAGAACCTTTTTCCCGCAGGATGGCGCACTGTCCGGCCAGCTGGGAAGGCGAGACGGTTTTACCCGCAAAGGGATGATCCTTCCGGCAGATACCGGTAAAGCGGGCCTTTTGGTACAATGCGTATCCATATCGGTTTTTGTCAAAAGCTCCTTCCACCAGAGCAAAATCCAACTCCCCGCCCTCCAGTTGATGCAAAAGAGCTTCTGTGTTGTCCACCGTTACCGACACGCTGTCGTGGGTACCCGCCAGATAACGGCAAAGAGGATCAGCCGCCACAAATTCTCCGATGGTTTTGGTAGCACCGATCCGCACGGGCCGGGGATTTGGATCCGCCAGATGGAGCAGCATCTGACTTTCGTTGTAGCGGGCCGCCCGGGCATACCGGGCTACTACCTCCGCTTGGGGAGTACGGAACAACTGGCGGCCATCGTAACGGAACAGCCGGCAGCCGTACTCTTTTTCCAGGGAATGGATCTGTTGGCTTACCGCCGGCTGGCTAAGGTTCAGAAGCTCTCCCGTACGCCGGTAATTCATGGTCTCATACAGAACCAAAAAGGTATGGATCCTATAATCCAGCATATGGCACCTCATAAAAGAAATTTATCACAAAATAAGAATTAAAAATTTTATTTTATTATAGGCGCATGATATAATTTTAGCAAGAGTCTGAACTTTTGGGGATCTATCCCCGGGAGGAAGAACAAACAGGAGGAAACGGCATGAAAATAGTGGTAATCGGCGGCGTTGCGGCGGGTACCAAAGCCGCGGCCAAAATCAAACGGGAGGACAGAGACGCACAGGTCGTAATCCTCACCAAAGGAAAGGATATTTCCTATGCAGGTTGCGGACTGCCCTACTATGTAGGGGGAGATATCCCCACCCGGGAGGATCTGATCGTCAACAGCCCCGCTAAATATACCGGTCTTACCGGCGCCCAGGTGGTGACCGAATGTGAGGTAACGGCGGTGGACCCCGCCTCAAAGACCGTTACCGCCCGGCGGCAGGGCCAGGTTTTTACCGAAAGCTACGACAAACTGGTCATTGCTACCGGAGCCCAGCCGGTGGTACCCGATATGCCGGGAAAAGACCTGCCTGGTGTCTTTTGCATGCGTACCCCTGATGACGCAGTGGGGCTGCGGGATTATGTAAAAACCAACAGCTGCCGCCGTGCCGCTGTGGTAGGGGCCGGGTTCATCGGCCTGGAGGTGGCCGAGAACCTGAAGGCCCAGGGCCTGGAGGTAACGGTGGTAGACGCCGCCGCCCAGATCATGCCCAACGCATTTGACCGGGAGATGGCCGCCTATGGAGAGAGAAAGCTGAAAGAAGCGGGAATTCGCGTCCGGACCGGAACCAGGATCCTGTCGGTGAGCGGACAGGACAAAGCCGGGGGAATCGTGACCGATACGGGGAGCCTGGCGGCGGATGTAGTGGTACTGGCTATTGGCGTGCGCCCGGCCACGGCGTTCCTGCGGGACAGCGGGCTGGAAATGGACCGGGGAGCTATTGTGGTGGACCGCCGGATGCATACCAACCTGCCGGATATTTATGCTGCTGGAGACTGCGCCGTGGTATACAATTCTCTTACCGGAAAACCTCAGTGGTCGGCCATGGGGTCCACCGCCAACCTGAGCGCCCGGGTATTGGCCAAGGATGTCACCGGACATGATGCGGTATATGGCGGCTGCCTGGGCACCGGTGTGGTACGGCTGCTGCCCACCCTCAATGCAGGGCGTACCGGCCTGACTGAAAGCCAGGCACGGGCGGAGGGCTACGATGTGGTGACTGCGGTGAGTGTTGCCGATGACAAGGCGCATTATTACCCTGGAGCATCTTTCTTCGTTACCAAACTGGTGGCCGACCGGAACTCCCGCCGTTTGCTGGGAATCCAGGTGCTGGGTGCCGGCGCGGTGGACAAGATGGTGGATATTGCTGTTACCGGTATTACCACTGGAATGCGGGCAGAAGATTTTGACACCCTGGATTTTGCCTATGCACCGCCCTTTTCCACAGCCATCCATCCCTTTGTACAGGCATGCCACGTGCTGGAAAACAAAATGTCCGGGGAGCTGGAAAGCTTTACCCCTCAGGAATATATGGACGGCGCAGCGGCCGGATATCGGGTGATTGACGTGCAGCCCGCTCCGGCGATTCCCGGTGCCACTTGGGTAGATCTGTCCAAAGTGGATGGCCCTGTGGAGGGGCTGGGGAAAGAGGAGAAGCTGCTGCTGGTCTGTGCCAAAGGTAAGCGGGGCTACTTCCTTCAGAATCGCCTCAAGGCATTTGGCTATACTGCCACCCGGGTCCTGGAGGGCGGCGTCACGGTCAATCAGGTAAAGGTTAAGGTGGAAGGGCGTCTTTCTCCAGAGGAGATCAAGCGGGTCAAGGGCCTGGGATGCCTGCAGGACAAACGGTACCCCGACCGTTTCAACGTCCGGATCATCACCCGCAACGGCAAACTGACCAGCGAGGAACAGCGTACCGTTGCGGAGGCGGCGGAGAAATTCGGGTCCGGTGAGGTGACCATGACCACCCGCCTTACCCTGGAGATCCAGGGTGTCCCCTATGACCAGCTGGATCCCCTGATGGAATTTGTCAATCAGGCGGGTCTGGAAACGGGCGGAACCGGTTCCAAGGTCCGTCCGGTGGTTTCCTGCAAAGGTACCACCTGCCAGTATGGCCTCTGCGATACGTTTGCCCTGAGCGAAAAACTGCATCAGCGGTTCTATGTGGGGTATCACAATGTATCTCTGCCGCACAAATTCAAGCTGGCGGTGGGAGGCTGCCCCAACAACTGCGTCAAGCCTGACCTGAACGATCTGGGGATCGTGGGACAGCGGATTCCTCAGCCTGACCTTTCCAAGTGCCGCGGCTGCAAGGTGTGCCAGGTGGAGAAGGTATGTCCCATCCATGTGGCAACGCTGCGGGATGGAAAACTGGAGATTGATCCGGAAGCCTGCAACCACTGCGGACGTTGCGTGGACAAGTGCCCCTTTGATGCGGTAACGGACAGCACCTATGGCTATAAGGTCTATATCGGCGGCCGATGGGGCAAAAAAGTAGCGGAAGGCCGTCCTCTCTCCCGGATCTTTACCAATGAAGATGAGGTGCTGGATCTGGTGGAAAAAACCATCCTTTTCTTCCGGGACGAAGGAATCTCGGGAGAGCGGTTTGCTGACACCATTGCCCGTCTCGGCTTTGACTATGTGGAGGACAAGCTTCTCAACGGCAAGCTGGACAAGGAAGCGGTTATGCAGAAGAATGTGGTCGGCGGAGCCACCTGCTGATATGGCGGACTACGATGCGCTGTTGACCGTCTGCTTCGGAACGGCGGCCCCGGAACAGTTTTTAAACTGTTTCGGGGCCGTTCACCGGAAGGCCTGCCGCCTGGCGGGAGAAGGAGTTCAGGAAAGACTGGCGGTTACCTCCCCCAGAATCCGGGCTGCTCTGGAACAAAAGGAAATAGCGGTTTTGTCGCCGGAAAAGGCGCTGAAGCAACTGGCTGAGGAGGGCTGCCGCCGGGTTTTGGTGCTGACGCTTCTCATGACAGACGGCGAGGAATGGGAGCGTCTGCGGGAAACCTGTGATGCCGCCCGGCAGTGGTTTGACCAACTGACTCTGACACCGCCTGTTTTGACTCGAAATGCAGAAGGCACTGCCCATTTGCTGAACCGATGGTATCCCCGAACCCAGGGATCGGGGATCGTATTGCTGGGCCACGGTGGTGGGGACGGATGGCCATACCGCCGGCTGCAGGAGGCATTGAAAGAGCAGGGCAGGGAGGATATTTTTGTTATGCTCCTTCATGGGGCTCCCGGCCCCAGGGAAGCGGAGGCCTGCATGACGGCTTTGGGGGTTCGAAGACTGACTTTAGGCTTTTTAATGATTACCGCGGGACATCATGCCCGTCAGGCAGCAGAGAATCCCGACGGCCCGGGAGCGTTTTTTTGCCGAAAGGGCTTTGAAGTGAATATTTGTCTTAAAGGACTGGGAGAGATTCCGGATTTTTGCCGCCTGGCAATTCCGGAAATCCTTTGGGAGAGATCCGAGGCGCTGGTATAGGCGCCGGTCCCAATAAAATATTTGTTGCATACCAGTGAAGCTGCCATACCGCAAAGCGACGGATACAGGGCTTTAAAAGCATCCTTTTGCAACTGAGGTAGAGAAAAGCTGTCGGCAGGAGTGCTGCAGACGGCAAAATGCTGTTTTGGAAAAGAAAGGAAGTATTTTATGGCCAGAAAAATCGTTGCTTTTTTTGCTGTGATTTTGTTGGTGGGGGCCTGTCTGGCAGGCTGCGCCCAGGAGCAGAGTGTACCGGCCCAGCAGATGCCGGAGACTTCCTCCACCGCGGAAAAATTTCCTTATACCTTTACTGATTCTACCGGGGCCGTGGTGACCCTGGAGGCGCCGCCCCAAAAAACAGCGGTGCTGTTCTCCTCCTATGCCCAGATCTGGACGCTGGCAGGAGGTGAGGTATCGGTGACGGTGGGGGATACAATAGACCGGGGGTTCGCTCCCGAAGGCACACTGTTGGTGGATGACGGAGCGGGAATGAAGATCGATGTGGAGCAGCTGGTGGCCAGCAAGCCCGACCTGGTGATTGCATCGGCGGATATGGCCGCCCAGGCGGAAGCCTGTGTACAGCTGCGGGATCTGGGAATTCCCAGTGCCGCCTTCCGGGAAGAATCTTTTGAGGATTACCTGGAGTTGCTGGAACTGTTTGCGGATCTTACCGGACATCCGGAAACAGTCCAGACCTATGGCCTGGAGGTGCGCCAGAGAGTGGAGGAAACGCTGGAAGCCGCCCGGGAATCCGCTGAACATCAGGAAGAACCGGTATCAGTGCTGTTTATCCGGGCAGGCTCCGGAGACTCTTCCACCCGCGCCAAAACGGCGGACAACCACTTTGTGGGCGTCATGCTGCAGGAACTGGGTACCCGGAATATTGCGGATGAAGCGGGGTCCCTTTCCGAAAGGCTGTCCCTGGAAAGCATTGTGGCAGCGCAGCCGGATGTAATTCTGATCGTCCCCCAGGGAAACGAAGAAGCGGCCCGGGCGTATATGGACAGTCTGCTGGCGGAAAGCGGATGGAAAGACTTACAGGCGGTACAGGAGGGACGCTGCCATTATCTGCCCAAGGATTTGTTCCATTATAAGCCCAACCACCGCTGGGACGAAGCGTACCAATATCTTGCCGGACTGATTTATCCGGAGGAAACAGATGCGTAAAAGGCCGTTTTTAGTGATTGGAGGCGTGCTGCTGCCGGCGATGCTGATCAGTGCCCTGGCGGGTCTGCTGCTGGGCAGCGTCAGCTTGGATCCTTCAGACCTGGAGGCGGCCCTGTTAGGCCGGGAAGCAGACTCCACGGCTTTCGTGATCCTTTTCAACCTGCGTCTGCCCCGGATGGCCGGGGCCCTGCTGGCAGGAGCGGGACTGGCGGTGGCGGGACTCCTCCTGCAAAGCGCCACCAACAACGATCTGTGCAGCCCCAATGTAATCGGCGTCAATGCGGGAGCGGGGCTGGCAGTGATGATTTTTCTCTGCCTTTTTCCTATGGCATTTCGTTTCCTTCCTGCCGCTGCATTTTTGGGGGCTTTGGGGACCACCGGGCTGGTGCTGGGAGCTTCCTTTTCCCTGGGCCACCATACCTCCCGGACGACGGTGCTTCTGGCGGGCGTAGCGGTAGGTACCCTTTTTAATGCAGGCATCTCCTTTTTGTCCCAGCTGTATCCCGATGTTCTTTCTTCCTATTCTTCTTTTTCTGCAGGAGGCTTTTCGGGGCTGTACGCCAGGGATCTGCCGGTACCAGCGATCATGATCCTGGGTGGCGTGCTGTGCGCGCAGGGAATCGCGCCCCGCCTGAACCTTCTCTGCCTGGGGGACGAAATGGCTCAAAGCCTGGGGGTCCGGGTCCAGAGGCTGCGTTTGGCGGCCCTGGTACTGGCCAGCGCCCTGTGCGCGGCGGTGGTATCCTTTGCAGGGCTGCTGGGCTTTGTGGGCCTGGTGGTTCCTCACATGGCCCGCAGGATCACCGCTGCCGAAGATATACGGGTTCTGGTACCGGCCTGCGCGCTGCTGGGGGCGGCTTTGGTCACCCTTTCCGATCTGGCGGGCAGAACCCTTTTTTCTCCCGCGGAGCTTCCGGCCGGGATCCTGATGGCTATGCTGGGAGCGCCCTTCTTCCTTTTCCTGTTGTTCAAAAGGAGCCGCTGATTATGATCGTATGTACAAATATTCGCCTTACTTACCGGAAAAAGGAGATCCTCCAGGGCGTGGACTTCACCGCCCTGCCGGGACAGATTACGGTTCTTCTTGGAAGAAACGGCAGCGGGAAATCTTCCTTGCTTCGTTGCATTGCCGGAAACCGGCACCATCATACCGGGGAAATACTGCTGGACGGACATTCCGCTGCAGCCATGCTGCCGGTCCGCCGTGCCCGCCTCCTGGCGGTGATGCCTCAAACCCTCACCCAGCCGCCCATTCGTGTGGAGGAGATGCTGGCCCTGGGAAGAGTCCCCCATCTGGGTTATGGGGGACGTCTTTCCGCTGCAGACCAGGAGCGGATCCAGACTGCAATGGAGCGGACCGGGATCCTTACGCATCGGTCGGACAGGGTAAGCAGCCTTTCGGGCGGCGAGCGGCAGCTGGCTTTTTTCACGCTTCTGCTGGTGCAGGATGCTCCCAATCTGTTGCTGGACGAACCTACTGCCAATCTGGATGCGGAATATCGGCAAACGGTATACACGGTCCTTCGCCAAATGCGTGAACAGGGAAGGACCATTGCGCTGGTGATGCACGATTTGACGGACGCAATGGAACTGGCAGATAAAATTTATGTTCTGGATCACGGGCAGGTTCGATTTTGCGGGACCCCTGGGGAATTCGCGGAAAGCGGCGTGCCGGAAAAGGTTTTTGGACTGACTCCCATTAAAATTACAGATGAAAAGCATAATGACTTTACAGTGTTCCGGCTTTGTGAAAATCCTGCAAAATAGGGAGCATGGCTCAGCGGCCCAGGGAGAGAGTCGTTGCTCAATGGGTACTCCACAGAGCCTCACCAAAACAAAAAAAGCGTCGCCATATCATCCGTTTAAAATCTGCAAACAGGTATCCGATACGATCATCCAAGCTTTTTTGAGAAGCCGGGCTTTGCCAGCTGCCTTTGAGCCATTCCGTTTTGCTGAAATTTTTCGCTTCCCGGCAAAGAAAGCGCAGGTTTTAGAAAGCAAACAAAATGGTACAAAGCAGTGGGCTTCTTTGCAAAATAAAATTATTTCTTTTTTATGATAAAGGCGGGGAAAAATCCTGCGAAATGTGGTATGCTGAATAATAAGATGAAAATATCGGCCGGGAGTCTTGCTGCCGGTTAAAAAACACTTTGCTGGGTCTGCCAGTCAGGCGGCAGAGCGGAAGAGGCTGAAAGGAGCGAAAGAATGGAACAGCCGGGAACGTATAAACAGATTTTGGAGGGGATGAGCGGGGGATGCAGTGCCCTCAGCTGGGTCACCCAGGACAACAGACACCTGTGGGGGCGCAATTTTGATTTTAACCGCATAGCAGAAGGCAGCAAAATTACCTATATTCCCCAGGGGACCTCATATTGTACCTGCGGTACTTCACTGGAAAATAATCTGCAGGAGGAAACCCGTTGTTCCAGCGCCTACGCTGCTGTGGGGACAGGCTTTTTGATGCCACCCGATACGCCGATCCTTTATGAAGGTATCAATGAGAAAGGGCTGATGGGCGGGCAGCTTTATTATCGGAATTTTGCCACCTTCCCTGACCGGCCAAGGCCCGGGACCCAAAGCCTTCAGCCGCCCTTTGCAGTGTATCATCTTTTGGCCCAGTGCGCTACGGTAGAAGAGGTTGTCCGGAAGCTGGAACAGGAGATGACCCTGGTGGCGGTGCCTATGATGGGGACTGTCCCCACGATCCATTGGGCCTTCAGCGACCGTACCGGAGAGATGGCGGTATTTGAACCGGATCAGTCGGGACTGACCGTTTATCGCCGCACGGTGGGCGTTATGACCAACAGCCCCAGCTATTCCTGGCACCGGCTGAACCTCCTTAATTATGTAGGGATCCGTGACTTGGATTATGATACACTGGAGATAGGAGGAGACCGTCTGGAACAATGTTTTTCCGGGAGCGGTGCCCTTGGAATGCCCGGGGACTGGAGCTCCCCGTCCCGGTTTATCCGCCTTGCGCTTTTGCGGCAGCATGCGGTAAAGGGTGAAAATGAAGAAGAAGGAATTGCCAGAATGCTGCATCTGTTCCAAAGCGCAGCTTTTCCGCTGGGAATGGTGCGGGTTTCGGAGCCCGGTGAGCCGACACAACTGGACACCGGAGTGGTACCTTTTGATTATACGGTTTATACTTCCATTATGTGTGCCGAATCCCTGAAATTCTACTGGACCACCTATGAAAACCAGCGGGTGCAATGTGTGGACCTGAATAAGCTGCTGGAGCGGAAGGAGCCTGTCCAGTTTGACTTTGGGCGCAAACCGGATTTTGATTACCTGGTGTAAACGCCGGAAGTTACCTGTATTAGAATGGTCAAAACCGGATTTTCTGCCAGATAAAGGGAAGAAGTACAGGCCCGCAGAAAAAAAGGGTTGGATTTTGTTTTGTGCACTTTATCTGCGGGCAGATGAAAAGGTCGGCTTCCGCTTACAACCGGGGCCGGAAAGGCTGTTCCAACACCTGCATCTGGCTTGAGAATCGGAAAGAGGCATCTGGAATGGCTGTAAAATGCTTTTGATTTCCATAAAAAATAAATGACAGCAAAAACCGTCGTCTTTTGAGGCAGGACTCTCTGAAAGACGACGGTTTTATCATGGGATCGAGTTGACAAACACAGGGGGAAGCAGAATCCGGCATATTCCGGTATCTGGAAAAAACGCCCTTTATCATACTCGGAATATCCCTCAGGGAAGGATGGGCCAGCGCCACGGTTTTGTCCTTTGATGCGATCCGAAAACCGAAGCTGCTGAACAAATTCCTTTTGTTTTCATCAGGATAAAATATCGGCATTATTGGAAAACAGTGCAAAATCTTAATTCCGGCACGAAGCAAAAGGTCGTGAGGAAGGCCGGAAGTGAAAGCCAATGCCGGAGGTCTGATTTATGGGCGGGAGAGAGCAGTCATCCTTTCCACCCAACCCAATCCGCCAGCTCCCGGTCAATGACCACAGTGGCGTTGCGGTGCAGCTTTAAAAAGGTGCTGGGATTATGGGTGGTAACAGTATCATCCATAATCAGGCCGCGGATAGCTTCCACCTTGGAGGGACCAGAGGCGATCAGCATGATTTCCTCCGCGGAAAGGATATCTCCCATTCCCATTGTCATGGCGCGGCGGGGAACCTGAGATTCATCCTCAAAATATCGGGAATTGGCGCGGATGGTGCTTTCATCCAGTTCCTCCAGGTGTGCGCTGGCCTGCAGAGTATCCCTTGCTTCATTAAAACCGATATGCCCGGACACACCGATTCCAAGGAGCTGGAAATCCGCCCAACCGCCTTCCCGAACCTTGGACCGGAAGGTTTTGATTTCTTCTTCAGGATCGCCCATGCCTCCGGGAACATATGTATTGGCTTTATCAATATTGACATGATCGAACAGATTGCTGTTCATATATTTCCGGTAACTCAGGGGGTTATCAGGGGACATCCCCACATATTCATCCAGATTGACCGTGCGTACCTGAGAAAAATCCAGCTGACCGGCTTTATAAAGCTCTACCAGATGCGCATAGATCCCTTCACAGGAACCACCTGTGGCAAGGCCAAGCTTCGCAGCGGGCTTTTGGGTGATAATTTGGGTGATGCGCTGGGCCACCATGCGGCTGGATTCATCAAAACTGCCAGTGACGATCACTTTCATGAAAGAAGCATCCTTTCCATGCAGATTTTAAAGAGGAGTTTCGGAACGGTTACAAATCGTTTGGACCTATAAAACCATATGCTGTAAAAGTGCCCCAATATCCGGAAAATGGAAGGAAAAAGCAGAAATTGCAGCAGGGAAGAAGTAGAGAAAAAGAAAGGCTGCTGCCAAAAGAGAAGCAGCCTTTCTGCAATCTGAAACAAACAGAGAAAAGGTTTTATTTTTTATTAAAGAAAAGAGGAATGGTTCCCAGATACAGGATATCCTTGCGGTCTGCGGCGTCTCCTTCAGCAAGAATGGCAGCTCTGGCTACCACGGTACCGCCTGCCTCTTTCACCAGATGCTCTACGGCAGCCAGGGAACTTCCGGTGGAGATCACATCATCCACAATGGCAATTTTTGCGCCGTGGATCAACTGAATGTCATCTTCATCCAGGCAAAGAATCTGTTCTTTGCCGGTGGTAATGGAATTTACTTTGGTAACAATGGGGTTTTTCATGTAGCCTTTGACAGACTTCCGGGCAATCAGGTAACGGGGCATGTTCATTACCTTGGCCATCTCATAAATGAGAGGAATACTTTTGGCTTCGGCGGTGATAAGATAGTCCACATCGGGGGGAAGCAATTTGGCAAGCTCCCGGGCGCAGGGCTCCACAATTTCCGTGTCGCCGAAAATTACAAAGGAAGCGATGGAAAGATCGTCGGAAATAGGCACCACCGGCAGACTGCGCTTGATTCCGGCAACCTGGATTTCATAAGTTTTCATGGTAATGGCTCCTTCTGTATAAAATGCTTGGGAATAGGATCTCAACAAATACAGTATAGCACCATAACTGCGCTTTTCCAACATTTTTTTACCCCCATATTGACCCTGCCGGAGAACAAATGGTAAAATAGCGGAAATGTATTTGAGGGAAAATACCTGACAGAGTTGTGGAGGGGAAATCGTGCGGCATATTTTTGTTATCAATCCTACGGCTGGCAAACGAGACGCCCGGGAGTTTTTGATACCGCAGATCCGGCAGGCATTTAACGGAAATGAGGCTCCGGAGATTTATGTCACTCAGGGCCGCCAGGATGCGATAGCGTTTGTGCGGGAGCGATGTTTCCGGGAGAGGAAAAATGAGGAGCTTCGCTTTTATGCCTGCGGAGGAGATGGCACCATCAGCGAGGTGGCGGAAGGACTGTGGGGTTGCAGTCATGCAAGCTTGGGGGTGATCCCCTGTGGGACCGGGAACGATTTTGTCAAAAATTTTCCCGAAGCAGACTTCCTTTCCATCCCGGCCCAGCTGGCCGGACGGGAGCAGCTGGTGGATGCCCTTCGTTTCAATGATCGGCTTTCCCTGAACCTGTGCAACGTAGGGTTGGACGCGGATGTGGCCCATCATATGCACCGCTTTAAACGGCTTCCTTTGGTAACAGGAACGGGCGCCTATAATCTCTCCATCGTCTATACGTTTTTCCATCGGTTGGGCAGAAAGGCCCGTTTTATTGTGGATGGCAAAGAATTGCCTGTAACGCAGGCTGTTTTGATGGTAGTGGGGAACGGACGTTTTTATGGGGGAGGCTACCAGGGTGCGCCGCTGGCCCGGGTGGATGACGGCCTGATGGATGTCTGTATCATTCCAATGCTTTCACGGGCCACCATTTTGAAGGTGATCGGAAAATACCAGAAAGGGCTGCATGTATCGGATAGTCGGCTGCGGAATATCATCACATATGTACAGTGCCGCACACTGGAAGTTGCATATGAGGAACCGGTAACGATGTGCGTAGATGGAGAGACATTTGAAAACGATAAGATCACGGCCAGAGTTTTGCCCAAAGCGATCCGGCTCGTGGTGCCCGCTGCCCGGGCGGCCGAAAAGAAGTGAGAGCTGAAAACGCCCGCCTCCCCGGAAACTGCAAATCAGGAATCATGTGCTGCAAAAGCAATAACGGGGAAACCAATAGTGGAATTTTTCAGCTGGCTGAAGAGGATAAGGAATATTGAATCAATATTTTGAAATAGGCTGCTGCAAAATAGACTTTTCAAAAGATAATGCATGGAATCGGCCCCCCAAGACAGCTTTCTTGGAGGGCCGATTCTCGTTATTGCTTCTGATTTTGTGTGCAGGCTGCTGCTGCCTTTTTATTTTGCAACAGCCCTTTTCAGAATAATCTATCTTGCAAGCTTTATGGCACCAGGAGCCATATCCGACGCTATGGCAACAAAATTCAAACCAAAGACATTTCAGTTGCAGATGGTTTTCTCTGTCTCAGCATCAAAGAAATGAGCCTTGTTCATGTCAATTGCGACCGTGATGGTGTCGCCGGGCTTATAAGCAGAGCGGGGAGGCACTTTGGCGGTGATGCTGTTTCCTTCTACATTCATGTAAATATAGATCTCCGCACCCATCAGTTCGGCAATATCCACCGTTGCTTCCACAGCCAGATACCGGAAGCTGGACAGGAACAGTTCATCGTCGTGGATATTTTCGGGGCGGACGCCCATAATGACAGATTTTCCCACATACTGTTCAAAAACTCCGCCGGTGGTTTTTCCTTTGGGGATGGGGAGCTTGTACCGGCCAAATTCAGCCGAGTATTCGTCGCCGTCCCTGGCAATGGTGACATTGATGAAATTCATTTGCGGGGAACCAATAAATCCGGCGACAAACTTGTTTCCGGGCTTGTCATAAAGGTTTTGAGGCGTGTCTACCTGTTGGATCACACCATCCTTCATGACCACAATACGGTCGCCCATGGTCATGGCTTCCGTTTGATCATGGGTCACATATACAAACGTGGTACCCAGGCGCTGGTGCAGTTTGGTGATCTCGGTCCTCATTTGCGCCCGGAGCTTGGCGTCCAGGTTGGAAAGAGGCTCGTCCAGCAGAAAAACAGCAGGATCCCGGACCATGGCCCGGCCCAGTGCCACACGCTGCCGCTGACCGCCCGAAAGAGCCTTGGGTTTACGGTTAAGCAGAGGTTCAATATCCAGAATGCGGGCAGCTTCTTCCACCTTTTGCTTGATCACATCCTTGGGAACCTTCCTCAGCTCCAGGCCGAAGGCCATGTTTTTGTACACTGTCATGTGAGGGTACAAAGCGTAATTCTGAAACACCATGGCGATATCACGATCTTTGGGGGCGACGTCATTTACCAGGCGGTCTCCAATATACAGTTCGCCCTTGGAGATTTCCTCCAGACCGGCAATCATGCGCAGCGTGGTAGACTTACCGCAGCCGGAGGGTCCTACCAGAATGATGAATTCCTTATCCTGGATTTCCAGATTAAAATCGTTGACCGCAGTAACATCTCCCGGATAGATTTTAAAGATATGCTTCAAGCTGATGCTGGCCATGGAAAAACCTCCTAAGTGATTTGTACAGTAAAATATTGATATTAAAATCCTATTGTGTTACAATAATAACATTGGAGATTAAAGAGAGCAATAGTAAAATATTGACCAATTGGGCAGAGAGGAATCGGCCATAGATGCAAAATACAGAAAATGCGGCGTACCCGGCGCTGATACAAAACGCCATGGAGCTTATGGAAAATGAATATGCTTATCTGGAAGGCATCGAGGACCTGGCAAACCGCTTGGGAGTGAGCAAATGCCATCTCATAAGGAGTTTTTCAGATGAAACGGGAAAAACACCGGGACAATATCTGACCGATGTACGGATCCGTGTCGCCCGATTCTATCTGGAAAATCGGGAATACTCCCTTGAAACCATAGCGGGGCTTACAGGCTTCTCAGGAAGCAACTATTTTTGCAGGGTGTTCCGTAAAACGGTGGGAATGAGCCCGGGACAATACCGGAAATTTTATGGGAATGGTCCGTATCCGGCGGCTCCCCCGGGAGAAGGAAAATCTTTTGTATAACAGCGGAAATGTATTTGCAGCAAATAGATTTTTTAAGGCAGGAGGCGAAACTCCTGCTTTTTTTATTGCTTAAGGAAAGACACCCGGTATTTCTCATGAGAACCCAATGAAATAGCAGTGCATAGAATGATCGCAGGAACGTTTTCCCGCGGCGGCGGGGGCGCCGGAAGGAGGTTTTGAAAGAACATGGCATATTCCGACCGGGAATTGCTGGCCAGGCTGGTGCAGTGTGAAGCGGGCGGAGAGGGTGACGATGGAATGCGAGCCGTGGCCAGTGTGGTGATGAACCGGGTCAATGCGCCCGGCGGCGAATACGCCAGAATTGGGCAGGGAAGTATTCGGAATATCATTTTCCAGCCTGGCCAGTTTACCTGCGTACAGGAAACGGTGAGAGGCGCGTACAATCCGCAAAATATTTATAACATGCGTCCTGAACAAATTCACTATGATATTGCGGACTGGGCCATCGCGGGCAACCGGCTCACCAACCTGGGGCAGGCTTTATGGTTTTTTAACCCTTATTCTCCCAAATGCCGGCCAAACTTTCCCAGCAGTGTGGGGCGTTTTGTGGTTCGCATTGGCGACCATTGCTTTTATGATCCCACAGAAGATTATTTTGAAACCTGACAGAACGGAGGAAACAGACAATGGCAGAAAACAGTATTTTTCCCCCTGCGGGCATGGGATTTGAAGGGGCTCCCGCCGTCCCTGGTAAGGCTATCGATCCCCGGACGGGGGATGTGACCCATGTGGATCCTATGACCCTCCAGGAAATTATGTCCGAAGCTTTGGGGACTTATGTAATTGTAGAATTCCTGGTAGGAACGCAAAACATCGTGCGTCGTGAAGGCATACTCAATTCAGTAGGCATGAGCTGGTTGGTTCTGTATGACGAGACAACGGATACATCTTTGTTATGCGATATGTATTCCGTCAAATTTGTTACCTTTTTCCAGCCGGGCGTCCGCCCCTATGAAAGCCCTCAGACATCTCCCCAAAATAATCTGACACCGGGCCGCAACGGCTACCGCCGTCAATAAAATCAAATTCAGAACCGTTGGAGAGGGTTCGTTACAGAATTTGAAGGGTTGGAGCCGCTGTGGCCGAGAGGTGGAAAAGGATACAGCTTCCAGATACCCGGAACGAATCATAGCAGAGAAACTGCTATCCGGAATTCCTTTTCAGGCTATTGCATTATTTCTCCCGCAAAGTCCGGCAAAAAAATATGGTGGCTTCTGCGGGGCCGAATTAAAGTTTATAAATAGATATTTTAGCCCTATCGGATCCATCCCTCCTTTTGATAAAGGGGGGATGGAAAATTTATATATATAAACTGGGAAATTTGAGCTTCAGGATTTTTCTTCTGCAAAAGGTTTTGAGAGATGTATAGACCTTGGGTTAAGAAACGCTATGCGGTGATGGGAGTTTATCGGAGAACTGAAAAATTTTTAAATAGGGAAGCCATAAGTGTTTTTGGTTTATTTGGGGGATGGCTTACCCAATTGAAGAGTTCATTTATCAAGGCCCGGAAAAGCATGCTTTTCCGGGCCTTGGCATGGAGGATTTCAAGGCAAATATTTCTGACTAACCCAAGAGGAAGTAAAAGTTTTTTTAAAAGCACGAAACAAAGCATCCGACAAGCAACTGCTCTGCCGAAGACGGAAGTTTTTGGGGATGTATGCATCGACAGAATGCAGACGATGGGCAGGTGGTGTAGAAAACAAATTTATGCATGAATTAAAGAGCACGGCGGGATTCGAAATATGGAAAACAGCTGGGAAGGCCGCCTGATACCAATAAAAATCACAGTAAAGGTGAAAGCCTTTCCATAGCTTCTGCGGTGTTTTCCCGGCTGCCGAAAGCGGTGAGCCGGAAGAAGCCCTCTCCGTTTTTTCCAAAACCTGATCCCGGAGTTCCCACTACCGCAGCATTTTCCAAAAGAAAATCAAAGAAATCCCAGGAACTCATTTCCCCGGGACAGCGCAGCCAGATATAAGGAGAATGAGCGCCGCCGTAGAATTCAATTTTCTTTTTCGCCAGGAGAGAACAAATCATTTGGGAATTTTCCCGATAATAATGGATATTTTTGTCGCAGGCCTCCAGCCCTTCCGGCGTAAAAACCGATTGGGCAGCCCGCTGCGTTACATAAGAGACACCATTGAACTTGGTGGTTTGACGGCGCACCCACATTTTGTTCAGACTGATGGGTTCCCCCAGCGGCCCCGGAAAAGACAACTCCATGGGTATCACGGTATAACCACAGCGCATTCCGGTAAAACCGGCAGTTTTGGATAAAGAACAGAACTCGATGGCGCACTCCCGGGCCCCCGGGATCTGAAAAATGGAACGGGGAAGTGCAGGATCGCTGATAAACCGTTCATAAGCGGCGTCAAACAGGAGGATTGCTTCCTGCTCATGGGCATATGCCACCCACTGGGCCAGCTGGTCTTTGGTGTAGACTGCTCCGGTGGGATTGTTGGGGGAACAGAGATAAATGAGATCCACTTTGACGGAAGGATCCGGCAGGGGCAGAAAGGCATTGTGGCTATCGGCGCTGATGTACACGATCTTCCGTCCGCTCATAATGTTGGTATCCCGGTATACAGGATAAACCGGGTCAGGGATAAGCACCGTATTATCCGGGGAAAACAAGTCCACAATATTGCCTACGTCGCTTTTGGAGCCGTCGCTGACCAGGATCTCTTCAGGTTTAAGCACGACTCCCATTTCCCGACGGTAGTATTCAACAATAGCTTCCCGCAGAAAAGGGTACCCCTGTTCGGGTCCGTAGCCGTGAAAGGTTTCTTTACTGCCCATTTCGCTGGAGGCAGATTTTAAAGCGTCTACCACGGCACAGGGGAGGGGGAGGGTAACATCACCGATCCCCATGCGGATCACTTTCTGATGGGGATGAGCGGCCGCGTAAGCATCTACCCGGTGAGCAATATCAGAAAACAGATAACTTTGAGGAAGCCGGGCAAAGTTTTGATTGATTTTAACCATGGAAGGCACCTCCTGTTTCCAGTTTATGAGCCTTCCCGGGGGATATGATTAAAAACGGCGCCTGGAGGCGCCGTTTTTGTAAACATGAAAGCCGGTGTGATTGTGCGGCGGGGATTTATGCAGACATCCATTACAGCTGTATGTCGGAAACAGAAAACTTCCTGCCATGGCAGCGAAAAACGGGATCATTCTCAAAAGTAGATTAACGTATATAGGTGCAGGTCAACTTGGAAGAGAGACGGCTTGCTGCTTTTAGCACCGGAATCCCCTGAAACTGATTGATGCTGCTTGGAAGAAAACACGATACAATCACGCATCCACCCTGCGCATGACAACTGAATAAGAAATACCCGGCATACCCTTTGGTAGGGACAGCTCAGCGGGGAGGATGCCGCTCCCTTGCAGAGGGACCGGAATAAAACTGAATATTGCCATAAAGGCATAATCGTTCAGCCGGGAGCGTAAAGGGTTCGGTTTTCTGCCACACTTATAATTTTATATTGCTTTGTTCTGTTGTTCCGCTTTGGGAACCGTTGACTTGAGCCCGTAACTTAAGTCAGCGAGGGCATGTGGGTCAGTTAGGTGGCCCGCATGGCTCCCGGCCACTTCGCATCCCTTACATACAAACTTCATATCGTCATATGTTTGCCCTGGCGACCCATTTGGCAATCAACCGTGGCAGATATAGGCCATAGCTTCGCCGGAAGCCTGGTTGAAGCGGTTACATCCCCCTGAACCTAATGAATGTTCTTTTTCCTAATCTGGGAGTATAACTTAGCAACCCCGACCACTCTCTCTACATGGACGCACCTCAGCTGGGAGCCCGAAAAGGATACAGGAACCGTTACAGGCAAAAGCAGGGCATGGGTTGGTGAAAAAATATGACACATGTTCCTTTGGGTGGGTAATCTGACACCTTAAAAATCGATCTCACCATCAAAAACGGTTACAGCAGGGCCGGTCATAAAGACAGTTCCATCCGGTTGATAGTGAATCGTCAAATCTCCGCCCCTCAGATGAACGGTAATTTCTTCATCTTTCGGGCAATATCCCAATAGAGTGGCCGCCACCACTGAAGCACAGGCCCCGGTACCGCAGGCCATGGTTTCTCCGCTGCCCCGCTCCCAAACACGCATTTGGAGGGTGTGGGGGTCCAGGACACGGACAAACTCTGTATTGACCCGGTGGGGAAACAGGGGATGGTGCTCATAGCCCGGACCGATTTTTTCCAGATCCAAAGCCATAGGATCCTCCACAAAGGTAACGGCATGGGGGTTCCCCATGGAAACGCAGGTAAGATAAACAGTTTCCCCGTTGACTATTACCGGCTGATGGATAAATTCCGGCAGGGAAGTGCGGACAGGGACCGAAGCAGAATCCAGATGAGCTTTTCCCATATCCACCCGTACTGCCTCCACCTTTCCGTCGGCCCCCAGGGACATTTCCAGACTCTTGATCCCGCCTTTTGTTTCCAGAGTGATGGAGGTTTTATCGGTAAGACCATAATCATGGACATATTTAGCGACGCATCGCACGCCATTGCCGCACATCAGTCCCTCGGAACCGTCTGCATTGAACATCCGCATTTGAAAATCTGCCTTTTGGGATGGAAGAATCAAAATAAGTCCATCAGAACCGCAGCCCAGATGCCGGTCGCTGATAAAACGGGAGAAGGCAGCGGGATCGGGAACCTTTTCCCGGAATCCATTTACATAGATATAGTCGTTGCCGATCCCCTGCATTTTGGTGAAGCGGATCATAAGGCGCACCTCCTAAAGCTGCGGCTGTCCATTGGGCCTGAAGAATTTCTGCTGCTGTATTTTATATTTATGGTCAGTTTATCGCAGTCAGACAAGAGTGTAAAGGGAATATCTAAAAAAAGAATCTTGAATAAATTGTTAAATTTGTTGTTTTTCTATAAAATTCCTAAAAAGGTCTTGATTTTTCCTGAAAATAGGGTAGAATAAGATACAGTTAGCACTCGAGAATGATGAGTGCTAAAAACCACTAAAAGAAACTAATACTTTGGGAGGCAATATACAATGAAAATCAAACCGCTTTGCGACAGAGTAGTCATTAAGATGGTGGAAGCTGAGGAAACCACCAAGAGCGGCATCATTCTGGCTGGTTCCGCCAAAGAGAAGCCCAGCATTGCCGAAGTGGTGGCTGTGGGCCCCGGCGGCGTTGTCGACGGTGAGAAGGTCGAGATGTACCTGAAGGTGGGCGACCGGGTTCTGCTCAGCAAGTACGCCGGCACCGAGGTCAAGCTGGACGGCGAGGAGTACACCATCCTGCGGCAGTCCGATATTCTGGCCACTGTGGAATAATTTTATCCGCGAAACATATTTGAAATTCATCTTTCTGGAATAATTGGAGGTAATTGTCATGGCAAAGGAAATCATCTACGGTGCTGAGGCCAGAAAGGCTCTCCAGTCCGGCATTGATCAGCTGGCTGACACCGTTAAAATCACCCTGGGCCCCAAAGGCCGCAACGTCGTTCTGGGCAAGAAGTTCGGCGCGCCCCTCATCACCAACGACGGTGTGACCATCGCCAAGGAAATCGAGCTGGAATGCCCCTTTGAGAACATGGGTGCTCAGCTGGTAAAAGAAGTTGCCACCAAGACCAACGATGCCGCCGGCGACGGCACCACCACCGCCACCCTGCTGGCTCAGGCTCTGGTTCGTGAGGGCATGAAGAATGTTACTTCCGGCGCCAATCCCATGGTGCTGAAGAAGGGCATTCAGAAGGCTGTTAAGGCTGCTGTGGATGCCACTGTTGCCAACAGCGAGAAGGTTAAGGGCTCCGCGGACATCGCCCGGGTCGCTACCGTTTCCTCCGGCGACGCCGAGATCGGTAAGCTCATTGCCGAGGCTATGGAGAAGGTTTCCGCCGACGGTGTGATCACCCTGGAAGAGTCCAAGACTGCCGAGACCTATTCCGAGGTCGTGGAAGGCATGCAGTTTGACCGGGGCTACATCACCCCCTACATGGTCACTGATACTGATAAGATGGAGGCTGTCATCGACGACGCTTACATCCTGATCACCGACAAGAAGATTTCCTCCATTCAGGAGATTCTGCCTCTGCTGGAGCAGGTGGTACAGTCCGGCAAGAAGCTGGTCATTATCGCCGAGGATGTAGAGGGCGAGGCTCTGGCCACCCTGATCGTCAACCGGATGCGCGGCACCTTTACCTGCGTGGCTGTTAAGGCCCCCGGCTTCGGTGATCGCCGTAAAGAGATGCTGCGGGATATCGCTATCCTCACCGGCGGCGAGGTCATTTCCGAGGAACTGGGTCTGGAGCTGAAGGAAGCCAACATGAGCCAGTTGGGCCGCGCCAAGCAGGTTAAAGTCCAGAAGGAGAACACCATCATCGTGGACGGCGCTGGCGAGAAGAAGGCCATCGAGGATCGTATTCATCAGATCAAGGCTCAGATCGAGACCACCACTTCCGAGTTTGATAAAGAGAAGCTGCAGGAGCGCCTGGCCAAGCTGTCCGGCGGTGTGGCTGTTATCAAGGTAGGCGCTGCCACCGAAGTGGAGATGAAAGAGAAGAAGCTCCGCATCGAGGATGCTCTGGCTGCAGCCAAGGCTGCCGTGGAAGAGGGCATTGTTGCTGGCGGCGGCGTGGCTCTCATCAACGCCATTCCCGCTGTGGAGAAGCTTCTGGGCGAGGTCGAGGACGGCGATGAAAAGACCGGCGTGAAGATCGTAATGAAGGCTCTGGAGGAGCCCATCCGTCAGATCGCCTTCAACAGCGGCCTGGAAGGCTCTGTTATCATCGACGCTATCCGCCGCAGCGGCAAGGTTGGCTATGGCTTTGACTTTGCCAAGGAAGAATATGTGGATATGCTTCCCGCCGGCATTCTGGATCCCACCAAGGTAACTCGTTCTGCCCTGGAGAATGCTGCATCTGTAGCTTCTATGGTGCTGACCACCGAGTCTCTGGTAGCAGACAAGAAGGAGCCCACTCCTCCCGCTGCTCCCGCTCCCGACATGGGCGGTATGTACTAATCAGTCGGCTCGCCGCGCACAGATGACCGGACGGGACCGTCTGGCAGAAGCAGAAAAAAGAAACTTACAAAAGGCTGCCGTTCCTGCACAGGAGCGGCAGCCTTTCTGTTGTATGTCTTAGTGCTATGAGAATCCTCAGCTTTGCTGGGGAGAGTAAAAGCTTTAGTTTCGGGCATCGAGTGAAGCAAGAAACGAAAAAGAACTTTATGGTCAGCAAAAATTGCCCTTGGAACAAGGATCACCTGTTGATGGGCTGCAGTGCAAGTGGTGGAAGCGACCAGGCTGTTCAGTGCCGCTTATTGATATGAAAAATTCTTCTATGGTGAACCCAACTTCCAGCTAAGCCGGGGGATGACTATGTGCTTAACATCATTCATATCAGATGAAGTATCAATGCTTTTATAACAAATGTTAGTAGAGATGAGTTGGGGAGTGCCCGGCTGGAAGATTCATAAATAAAATGATTTTTAGGATGACATTACCCGCCACTGCAAGAAAATGGTTTTAACGGAGAGGGAAAAGGAAGATTACAGAACCCGATGGAGGGCAAATGGAGTTAATACTTTTCACAATATATCCTTCTCATAGCCGTTGCGAAGGGGATAGAAAGATGATATACTGATTCATGAAAGTTTCATTGCAAAGGAGGCGAAGCAATGAGTGCGATCATTTCCTTTATTACTGTCAACCGGGAGCCGCTTTTGTGGCTTTTGGCTTCCTTGGTCCTGCTGGCAGTGGAAGCCGCTACGACACAGATGGTTTGTATTTGGTTTTCCCTTGGGGCTTTCGTCACGGTTTTTGCGGCTATGCTGGGCTGGTCGTTTTCCATGCAGCTTACAGTGTTTTTTATTGTATCCGCGCTGGCTTTGGTCCTTACCAGACGTTTTGTCAAAGATGTTCTCAAGGTGAAATCTGTTCCTACCAATGCAGACAGTGTTATCGGTCTCTGCGGTTCGGTAACCGAGGAAATTAATAATCTTGCTCAAACCGGGAAAGTTTTTGTCAACGGCCTTACTTGGACGGGAAGATCCAGGACCAATGAGGTGATTCCTGTAGGTGCCACGGTGGTCGTGGATGGGATCGAAGGGGTCAAGGTGATCGTGGAGCCTGTTGCTCAGCCTGAGAATCATCCCTTTTCATCGGGGAATTCTTTTTAATTGTCAGAAACAACCCCACCGAGACTCAGGAAGAGTTGTTTGCCTGTTCAGGCCGGCGATGGACAGGATAATCATGATTTAGCTGCTGGAGAAGGAGTATGCATCTATGGGATGGGTTCTGGGAGTTTTAGTAGGTTTGATTATTGTCTTGCTGCTGGTGACCAATATTCGTATTGTGCCCCAGGCTACGGTTTTTGTCATTGAGCGGCTGGGCGCATATCATACCACCTGGGCTACGGGCCTTCATTTCAAATTCCCCATTGTGGACCGTGTTGCCAAAAAGATCTCGCTGAAGGAGCAGGTCATGGACTTTGCCCCACAGCCGGTTATTACCAAAGATAATGTTACCATCCAGATCGACACCATCGTCTTTTATCAGGTTACTGATGCAAAATTATATACATACGGCGTGGAGAGACCGTTGCTGGCAATTGAAAGCCTGACAGCTACTACCCTGCGGAATATTATCGGTGATATGGAGCTGGATCATACTCTGACCTCCCGTGACGTCATCAATACCAAGATCACGGCGTCTCTGGACCTGGCCACCGACAAGTGGGGCATCAAAGTGAACCGGGTGGAACTGAAGAACATTATCCCGCCCAGAGAGATCCAGGATGCCATGGAAAAGCAGATGAAAGCAGAGCGGGAACGCCGTGAAGCGATCCTGCGTGCCGAAGGTGAGAAACGCAGCCAGATTCTGGTGGCGGAAGGCAATAAGGAGTCTCAGATTCTGAATGCTGAAGCGGAAAAGCAGGCGGCTATCCTCCGGGCAGAAGCAGTCAAGGAGCAGAAGATCCGGGAGGCTCAGGGTGAATCTCAGGCCATTGAGATGGTGAACCGGGCTATGGCGGATTCCCTGAAAATGCTGAATGAGGCGGCTCCTTCCGATGCTGTGCTGACCCTCAAGGCTTATGAGAGCTTTGTGAAGGCGGCGGACGGAAAGGCCACTAAGATCATTATCCCCAGCAACATTCAGGGTATGGCGGGCCTGGCAGCGTCCCTGAAGGAAATGGTTTCGGATAAATAATTTGAAACCGGGAAATATCTCCCGACCTGGGACGAAGAGATGAAATTTTAAGCGCAGCGGCAATTTGCCGCTGCGCTTTTTGTATGAAGAAAGTCGCTCGCATAGTGAGTGGTTCAAAAAAAGCCTTAATGGCGATGATGCAGTATAATGCGGACCGTCAACTGCTGCCGCCGGATGGGGAAGAGAAGGCCCTGGAATAGTTGATAATGAAAAAATTTTGAACCCATTAACAGGCAGCAAGCAGCAGCACCTGATTGTACCCAGATGACGTGCAAGATTATAACAAACTATAAAAACGACCCAGTCGGAGGCCAGTATAAGAAAACTATCAGCCTTGCCGGAGGTGGAGCCCAAAAGTTTTAACTGTGACCCCAAACCCCTTCTTTGATAAAATATTGGAGGGTTACCACCCCCAAAAAAGGGACCAAAGGTTAGGGATACAAAAAGCGCCCAAGCCATATAGCCTGGACGCTTAGAGTTTCAGCAGTGACTTAGTCGCTGATATAGGGGAGAAGAGCCAGATGACGGGCGCGCTTAATGGCCACAGTCAGTTGACGCTGATGACGGGCGCAAGTGCCGGTCACACGGCGGGGAACGATCTTGGCTCTCTCAGAGAGATATCTCCGAAGACGAGGAACATCCTTATAATCGATGGTCTCGATCTTATCTACACAAAAAGCGCAGACTTTTCTGCGGGGCTTTCTGTCGCGGGGTCTCTCGGGTCTTTCGTTACGCTCCATGGAAACGAACCTCCTTTACCAATAAAATGAAACTGAAGATCATGAAACTCAGAAGGGAAGATCGTTATCAGTCTCCACTTCTTCGAAGTCGCTGGCCGCACCGCTCTGATAATGAACCGCGGGGGGCGCTTCTGTAGGCAGGGGAATAGAGCCGGCCGCCTGTGAGCTGGCCTTGCTGCCGGTGAAAAAGGCGTTGTCCGCTACAACTTCCACGGCAGTGCGCTTGTTGCCCTGCTTGTCCTCGTAGTTGCGGGTCTGGATGCTGCCTTCAATGCCGATGGGCTCCCCTTTATGGAAATAACGGGAAACAAATTCGGCGGTCTGCCTCCAGGCAACGATATTGATAAAATCAGCTTTCCGCTCAGCATCCCGGCCGGAAAAACGGCGGTCTACGGCGATAGAGAAGCTGCATACCGAAATACCGTTGGGTGTCTGACGCAACTCGGGGTCGGCCGTCAAACGACCGACAAGGATGGCTTTGTTAAACATAAACGCCGCCTCCTTACTCCTTGGCGATGATGAGAGAACGCATTACGCCGTCGGTGATCTTGTAGATACGGTCCAGCTCCGCAGGGAACTCGGGGCCGCTCTGGAAGTTCACCAGAACGTAGTAGCCTTCCACCTGGTCGTCGATCTCATAAGCAAGACGACGCTTGCCCCATTCATCAACAGACTCGATGGTGCCGTTTTCCGCAATCAGGGTCTTGAACTTTTCCACGATAGCGGCAGTGGCTTCTTCGCCGTTTTTGGTGCTGATGATCATGACAGTTTCATAGCTGGCGGTAGGTTTTGCCATAGTTTTACACCTCCTTATGGACATTAGGCTCTGCCGACTCCCGGCAGGGCAAGGAGTTAAGCCCTTTGCAGAATGCAGGGGCATAACAAACACATTATAACAGGCGCCTGGAGCCTTGTCAACGAAATTTACAGGGTTTGAGCCAGTTTTTTCAGGTATTCCCGGAATTCTCCTCCGATTTCCGGATGGCGGAGGGCTACCTCCACAGACGCCTCCATAATCCCCAACTTATTACCCATATCGTACCGCTTGCCCAGATAGTCCACACCGGTCATTCCGGTGGTTCGGGCCAGAATGTACATGGCGTCTGTCAGCTGGATCTCGCCGCCGGCTCCCGGCGGTGTCTGGGAGAGAATATCGAAAATCTCGGGAGGAAGCACACACCGGCCCAGGATAGAATAGAGGCTCAGAACTTCATGGGGAGCGGGCTTTTCCACCATGTCCGTCACGGAGAATACCCGCTCCTCCAGGGGAGAGACCGCCAGGGAGGAGTAACGTAAGATTTGCTGGGGCGTTACTTCCTTGATGCCTACCACTGCTTTGCCGTATTTTTCATAGGCCCGCACCAATTCTCCGGTAGCCGGAGAATCGGGAGGAGAAATAATGACGTCGTCCCCATACAGTACGGCAAAGGGCTCGTTTCCCACAAATTCCCGGGCACAAAGCACCGCATGCCCCAGCCCTTTGGTCTCCTTCTGGCGGATATACTGGATATTGGCCAGTTCTGTGGGAGCCAGCACGTCCCGATAAAGCGCATCTTTTCCGGAGGCCAGAAGACGGGCTTCCAGCTCCGGTGCACGGTCAAAATAATCCTCCAGGCTGGATTTGCCCCGGCTGGTGATGATCAGAATGTCGGTAATGCCGGAGCGCACCGCTTCTTCTACAATATAATGGATAGCGGGACGGTCCACGATGGGAAGCATTTCCTTGGGAATGGATTTGGTAGCGGGAAGAACCCGGGTCCCCAGGCCTGCGGCGGGGATGACTGCTTTTCTCACTTTCATAGAACTACAGTTCCTCTCATTGTATTGTATTTGGTAACAAAGCGGTCCCGCCGGTTGAAGACGGGACCATGCTTAAGGAGTCAAAAAGGAGGAAAGAATAAAGCTGATGAGGTTATTGCACACAAACATGACGGCGATGGTAATGAGTACCGAATTCAGGCTTACGCCCCCGCGCCGTGCCAACGCAAAGACATAATCCGGAGAACCGGTGGAGAACCGCCCCTTTTCCTTAAGCTCCCGGATTCCCCGGAAGCAGTGCTTCATATAGAGACGGTTGAAGGTCAGCACATTCACGATGGCGCTGAGGATCATCACACTCCAAAGGGCGAAGGAGGCCATCAGTACTCGGGTATAGGCGGGCGTTACTGCAAGGGGCGCATCCAGAGAAAACCCTCCGCTTTGTGCGACGATTTCCGCCATATACTGGGAAGCCACTACCAGCGAAGGAATCCACACGGCCATAAAAACAGCGAGGTAAGCCGCGCCCAGCTTGTACATTTTCCGGTAGAAGCAATAGAAAAACCCGAAAATTCCGCACCAGTTGACACTGACAGAGGCGCCATGGGTCAGAGATTTGAATTTAAAAAGGAAGGAAAGATTGTTGGGCCCCACGTAATCGCAGATTTCCTTCGCTGTAATCTGTGGGGCGATTTCTTCGGTCAAGTCCACCGGGGGGGCGCCCAAGGGATAGCCGCCGGGAAAAGCACCGCCAGGCTGCTGATAGGGATTTGACTGAGGGTTCTGATGAGGAGAGCCGGGACCGTAAGATCCCGGACCATAGGGTTGATGGTAGGCAGGCTGATAAGGCTCCTCCGGGGAAATTTCCAATTTGTAGCCGCACACCTGACAGACAGTACTGCCGGGAGGGTTGTCGGAGCCGCACCGTCCACAGACGATCACCCGGGAGTCGGCTTCGGCGTTTGGAAAAGCGCCCGATGCTTCTCGCTGGGGTTCCCACTGTTTACCGGAGGCGTGGCCCTCCTCATTGGCGCAATGACCGATTTTTTGATAGCAGGCCCTGTGGTGGGGGGTGCCGCATTCCGGACAGACCACCACATCGTCCTGGGAGGTAAATGCCTGACCGCATACGGGGCATTTATATCCGGTATAATTGGACACGGGATCAGCTCCTAACATGGTGTTGACAGGGATAGGCCTGTCAGATTAACAGTTCAATTATAGTATATCGGTTGGGGGTTTTCAATAAATAGATTGTTAAGAATCTGCGTGTTTTTGGAATATGGCGGCCAATTTCTTCCCTGTTGACAGCCGGATTGGGCTTTACAAGGAAGCAAAGCTCCCATATAATAGACTGGTAAACTTGTATTAGGAAACGGAGAGGCAGATCTATGCTGCAATTTGAAGAACTTAAGCAAAAGCTGCAGGCCGGCAAGGCGCCGTTGGACGAGCTGCGGCAGGCGCTGAACATTGACGGCCTGAGCCGGGAGTTGGAGGAACTGGAGATCAAGTCCGGCCAGCCGGGCTTTTGGGACGATGTGGAAAATTCCCAGAAGGTACTCCAAAGGCAGGGTGCGATCAAAGGAAAAATCGAAGGCTATCGGAAGCTGTGCGCTCTGTATGAGGATACGCTGACGCTGATCGACCTTGCGGTGGAAGAAGAAGATGAGAGCGTTTTTGAAGAGGCTCAGACCGATGCGGAGGCTTTTCAGAACCAGTTGGAGGACATGAAGCTTTCCACCCTCCTTACCGGCGAGTATGATAATCACAATGCTATCCTCACCTTCCACGCCGGCGCCGGCGGCACCGAAGCCCAGGATTGGGCCCAGATGCTGTACCGTATGTACACCATGTATGCGGACCGCAAAGGGTTCCGTTATAAGGTGCTGGATTATCTGGACGGCGATGAGGCCGGGATCAAAAGCGCATCGATTCTGGTGGAAGGGGATAACGCCTACGGCTATCTGAAGTCGGAAGCCGGAGTTCACCGTCTGGTCCGGGTCAGCCCATTTGACGCTTCCGGCCGCCGCCATACCTCCTTTGCTTCTCTGGAGGTTATGCCGGAGATCACCGATGAGGTGCAGGTGGAAATCCGGGAAGAAGATATTAAAATGGATGTATACCGGGCCAGTGGCGCCGGTGGCCAGAAGGTCAACAAGACTTCTTCGGCGGTACGGCTGACCCACATTCCCACCGGAATCGTGGTGGCCTGCCAGGTAGAGCGCAGCCAGCACCAGAACCGGGAAGTGGCCATGAATATGCTCCGCTCCAAGCTGATTGAAATCAAGGAGCGGGAGCATTTGGAAAAAATTGAGGATATCAAGGGCGACCAGAAGGAAATTGCCTGGGGCAGCCAGATCCGTTCCTATGTCTTTATGCCGTACACCATGGTCAAGGACCATCGTACCGGCTATGAGGTAGGAAATATTGATTCCGTTATGGACGGCAATATAGACGGCTTCATCAATGAATATCTGAAGCAGAAAAGTAACGGAACCATCTGAGAACGGAATGGAGCGGTAAGAGACCGCTTGTATGCTCCCGGGAAATCCCGTTTTTCCGCAATGGCAGTCAGATTGTGATAGTCGGATTCAGTTCCAACAGGGGATTGCACAAACCCTGTTGGAACTCCATATCCACAAACTGTGCCAGAGACACCAAAAGGTTTGTAATTTGTCTTATTTACTTCATAATCCGTAAATGGGGCTCAATGTGCCGGCCCCAATTTTCGGCTTTGGGTAAATGGATATTTACTTTTGTTTCGCACGATACTTGAAGCAAAAACTTTTTCATACACCCCGGCTCAGCCGGGGTGCATTTTTTGCTAAAGCCGACAAATGAAACAGTTGAACAGATGATATGCACCCACTCCAAAAGGATGTCATATCGGCTGGTCTCTCAGAGATGCTGAAAGTTCCATTTATCATTATACCCACTCAGCGGATAAAACAGCAGATAACCGAAAACCGGATGGCCTTATCAAAACTGTTTATCATCGCCCACTTTACGCGATCCGGAAAGGAAAAGCTTCTATCTACATTGCAGAACGGAAGGATCTGTTTTGTTCCAATATATGAAAAAGGCGCCGGTAACATCCGGCGCCCTTTTGCTGTCATCCTGCAGACAAAGGAAAATTTGCCCAGCGGTTTGCTGGCTGGAGAAAACAAAATCGCAGCAGAAAAGGCAAGTAGGGAACGATACGCAGGATTCCGGTTTTTTGACCGTCTGCAAGGACTCCCCTAAAAGAAGGAATAAATTTCCCGTCTCTTCAGTTGGAAAGCGACTCTCCATCCACCCAGTATTCATAAGGAGGAAGCGTATCTCCCCCCAGTCTTTTTAAAACAGAAAGCGCTTCCTGGCGGCTGGTTGCCGGAACGACGATACAGTGCCCATCTTCGGTACTCCACGCCCCACCCCGGCCATCTTCGCTTGGGACCAGGACCTGGACGGCAAAGCGCCGCAGAAAGGGAGAACTGGTCAGATGCCCAAACATCCGGGAGTCCATCCAGGGGCCATATTCCAAAAGATCGGTTCCTCCATCCCCGAAAGTAAGGGCGGGAACCGTATCCGTCTGCGTCAGATCCAGCTCCTGTGTCAGGGGGTAGGCGTCAAAACGGATGTTCCCCGTAAAGGTGTCCTTTCCCAGAAGCCGCCAGTGGTATACGCCCTCAACAGTCACTTCGGCCGTCTGGCAGAAAGCCGGGTCGTCCATGGCGATTTCTACAGCTGGCAGCACTCGCTCCATGGATACGGACACAGGAAAAAACAGAAGATAGAGGACAAAGAAAATCCCTGAAAAAATCAAGATGCGGCGTATTGTGTTCATAACAGTTCCTTTCCAAAATTCAGGCAGCAGGATTCTGTGAAGCAGCGCAGGCGGGGAATTTTGGTAAAATATGCAAACCACATACGGGGCGGGACTGAATGCGAAACTGAAAAACAGAGGGAGCGCCGCTGCCGACCGACAGCGTGAGCCGTGACAAAAAGATTGTCGGGAAAATTCTTTTTACCGGGGAGAGATGCCCAACAACCGGCAGGCATTTTGGAAGAGGATCTGTTTTTCTTCAGAAGAAGTTAAACCGGCTGACCGGAGATAAGTAAGAGTTTCATGGCCGCTGCCCCAAGGACAGTCGGTGCCGAAAAGAACATGGTCGGCTCCCTGAGCGCGGATGATGCGGAGAAACTGGGCAGGATCAGAGCAATATCGGGGTGACATGGACAGATCCATATACAGATTGGGATAGCGTCCGGCCAGGCAGCGTTCCGCCTCGTCATACTGGTTCATTCCTCCCAGGTGGGCACCGATCACCACCAGTTCCGGGAAGGCTTTCAGTACCATGGCCAGGCGGTGAGGAGGGCAGTGGGTCAGCGAAGGGGAAAAAGGATCCCAGCCGCAATGGAGAACCAGGGGAAGTTTCAGCTCAGCCATCCTGCTATAAAGAGGGAAGAGGCGGGACTCATCCACAAAAAAGTCCTGATAATCAGGATGAAGTTTGACACCATGCAGCCCCAGAGCTTTGATACGCTCCAGCTCCTGTAAGGCGTCCGGGGCGTCGGGATGGATGGACCCGAAGGAAAGCAGACGTTCCCCCTGAATAGAGGCGGCAAAGTTGTTGACATTGGTCTGCTGCCCTGGCTTGGTGGCGATATGGAGAGTGACTGCCATATCCACACCCCATTGATTCATTTTTGCAAGCAATCCCGCCACCGTGCCATCGCTCTGAGGCAAGCATTCAGAGATTTCCGCCAGTTTGGAAATAGTTCGTGGAGCAAGGGCGTCGGGAAAGACATGAGTATGGAAGTCAATCAGCATAAAAAGCACCTCTGTATAAAATTGCAGGAGACCAGTCTGTTGCCCTTTATTTTAGCATACCGACGGAAAAAAGCAATGACTGCTGCAAAATGCCCTCAAATCTGTGCGGCGGCGGACAAACTTTTACAGACAAATTGCTACAGACAAATTGCGCGGATAACGCTGGAATCATATGGGACAGAAGACCCGGACGGCTTGGAAGCAAGCCCAAAAAAGGGCGGCTGCAAAATGAAAATGCGGCAGCAGCCAGCGCAAAAAGCTTAGAAGTCAACAACAAAATCGGCTTCCAAAGGAGCAACCCTGCTTCCTTTGAAGAACGGTTTTTATGTATTGTTTTTGGTATGGCCATTTGCAGCAGTCCTTTTCAGAAGCATGTCGCTGAAATCCTTACCGGATCACATGTAAAACTCAATAAAAATCCGGATTATCTTTTGTATAAACTGCCTGCAATGAAAGAAAAAATATCCACAGTGAAGCTGAAATAATAAATGGTTTGAGAAAGTTGTGCAGCAAAGAAGAAAAAAATTCTTGCTTTTCCAATTTGATGCAATAAAATATCCCTTTGAATCGTACTATTATTCAAAAGGACAATGCTTTGAAAAAGAAAGGAGCGCGCGGTATGACAAATTCCAAAAGCAGTAAAATTTTATTTGCAGTTATGATGACGATCCTGGTTTTGATCACAGCCCTTACCGTGTACTCGGTACAGAAGCTGGGAGTTGCCAACCCTCTGGTCAGCGGATGGGGTTTGGCGCGGGTGGCTCTGGCAGGAAACGCATATGCCTGTGTTCAGGAAGAGCCCATGGTGTATGTGGCGTTGGCAGACAGCGCCGAGCGGAGCCTGATTCAAGCCATGAAGGAACGGGGATATCAGTGTAATCCGGATCTGAAGCAGGGAAGCCTGTGGGTGTTTGAAGATGAAAATGGACGGGAAGTTGTGCGCTTTTCGGTCGGCGGATATTTCGCCAGCTGGCAGGAAGTATGAGCCTGCCGGCAAAGCGTTGAGATTTTAGCGGTCCCTTCTTTGATGGCCGATGGGGATATGTCTGTCTGCTATGTAACCCTTTCCGGGGCTGCCGTCTCTGCGGGAAAAATTTTTTTTGACAGGGCGGAAGGGAAGCAGCCAGCATCAAAGAAAACACAACATAAAAAACAGCGGGGAAAATGTTTCCACCGCTGTTTTTTTATTGAAAATCTTTTTGGTTTTGGTTGCTGACGCTTTGCCCAGATGGCTTTAAAACTCTGCAGAACCAGTGGTGCGGGGGAAGGGAAGAACGTCCCGGATGTTGGAAACGCCGGTCATATACATAATCAGGCGCTCGAAGCCCAGGCCGTAACCGGCATGCTTGTTACCGCCAAAACGGCGCAGATCCAGATACCACCAGTAATCCTCTTCGGTAAGCCCCATTTCCTGAATACGCTGGGCAAGGAGTTCCAGGCGTTCCTCACGCTGGGAACCGCCGATGATCTCTCCCACACCGGGGACCAGGAGGTCTACGGCCGCCACGGTTTTGCCGTCGTCGTTGAGACGCATATAGAAAGCTTTGATCTCTTTGGGATAATCCGTGACAAAAACAGGCTTGCCGAATACTTCTTCGGTCAGATACCGTTCATGCTCCGTCTGAAGGTCACAGCCCCAATAGACGGGATATTCAAAGCGGTCTTTTACTTTTTCCAGGATCTCAATGGCTTCGGTGTAGCTGACACGGCCAAAATCCGATTCCACCACATTGGTCAGACGTTCCAACAGATTTTTGTCGTAGAAGTTATTAAAGAAAGCCAGCTCATCGGGGCAGTTATCCATCACATATTTCAAAACAAACTTGATCATATCGGAGGCGAGCTGCATATCGTCTTCCAGATCAGCAAAGGCGATTTCCGGCTCGATCATCCAGAACTCAGCAGCATGCCGGGGGGTATTGGATTTTTCGGCCCGGAAGGTGGGACCGAAGGTATATACCTTGGAGAAGGCCAGAGCCATGCATTCTGCCTGAAGCTGACCGGAAACAGTCAGATTGGCGGATTTGCCGAAAAAGTCCTGCGTATAATCCACCTTGCCGTCCGGGGTGCGGGGAGGATTCTCCAGATCCAGGGTGGTAAGATGGAACATCTCTCCAGCGCCCTCACAGTCGCTGCAGGTAATAATGGGGGTATGGGCGTAGACAAATCCCCGGTCATTAAAGAACTTATGGATGGCGTACGCCGCTACGGAACGTACCCGGTATACGGCGCTGAAGGTATTGGTACGGGGCCGCAGATGCTGAATGGTACGAAGATATTCCATGGTGTGACGTTTTTTCTGAAGAGGATAATCAGGAGAGGAAGGGCCCTCCACCTCAATGGAGGTCGCATGAACCTCAAAGGGCTGCTTGGCATTGGGAGTTAAAACCACGTTGCCCGCACCACCAGGGCTGCGCCCACATTCTGCTTGGCAATAGCGGAAAAATTCTCCAGCTTGCTGGCTTCAAAAACCACCTGAAGGTTCCGGAAGCAGCTGCCATCGTTAAGCTCAATGAAGCCCAGGGCCTTGGAATCCCGGATGGTCTTGACCCAGCCGGCCACGGTCACTTCGGAATCGATATAATTGGTGACACCGGCGAAAAGGGCCTTTATTTCGGTTCGATGCATTTTCATTTCCTTCTTTCTTTTGTTGTCAATGCAATTACAGATATTATAGTATATTTTCATATAGTTTAGCAATAATTGCTGTTAGAAAATAATTTTTAAAACCCTCTTGATTTTTCCATCAACTTGTAATATAATATAAAACTGTCGGGCCGATGTGATAGGCCTGAAGAAAAAAATAGCTTGGAGATGTCGCCTAGTTGGTCGAGGGCGCACGACTGGAAATCGTGTAGGGGTCATAAGCTCCTCGAGAGTTCGAATCTCTCCATCTCCGCCAAGAAAAGTTCTGCAATTTTCCGTAAAAAGGAAAATTGCAGAACTTTTTTATTAAAAATCAGACGGGTAAAAGTTAGGTAAAAAGTCAATGGAAATAATATACTATTGTGGCGTATACTGAAAAACAGGGAGAATAATAGCACGACAAGGGCAAAAGCAGAAAAATATACGATATGCATCCACTGGTACTCTGGAAGGAATGAAAGAAGAAAAGACCATACAGAAAACAGAGCCGTCCGATACAGATACAAAAATACATTACAAGAAAGCAGGAAGAACTATCCCCAATATCATCATGAGGATATGTATAGAAAAGCTGCTGAGAAAGTGAAAATCAGCGACAACCCCATAAGCCCTATAATCCGCCCGAACAAGACATGAACGCGGCGGAACAAGTTACCAATTGTTGACCGCTTGCCAGCGATATGCTGCCAGGTCTTATAGAAAGCGGTATGATAAGAAAAATTACAACCATACAAATTTAAGGGAGAGAAATATGGAAATCGTATGTGGAGTTTAGTAGATATTATTATGGGATGTTTTATTCCATTCATAATAGGGGCACTGATGCGGTATGCATCACGAAAATGGAATAGGCCATTGCTGGCAACAGGTTGCTTGATATTTGTTTTGGTTGCTATAAGGATTGCCACTAATATAACAAGAGCTGCGTTTTTTCAGACATTTAAAGTTGAAGTTATAATGTTTATCTGCTTGATATTAGGTGCTTTCATAGCAGATTTAATATATCGTATCCGCAGCAAGTAAATGCTTAATTAAAGCATCATGTGACAAAAAAGCAGGCTGTTCCTATCGGAAGCTTTGGCTTGAGAAGTTGTTTTTGTACTACATTGTGTATCCTCGAAACTGTCCACCAGTTTTGCCAGGAAAATGCTTGGATCCACCCGCGCCCCGGGCCTTTTCCTTTTTCCCAATCTGCACCCGGATCCCAGCCAATCTGAACGAAGTCCGTTTTTCGATAAAAATTTTCGAAAAACGGACTTCTCATTTTTTCGAAAGCCTTGTGCATCAAGGATTTTTCTTTTTTATACATCGGGCGGTACACTTCAAATATCTCTAAATGGGAAAGTATTATTTCCACTTCATGACGTTATTTGAACACCCGTTTTCGATAAAACTGGCGTAATACTGCTCTTCAAAAGCCTGCTGTTTCTTGCGCTGCATAGCATGGTACGGCCGAGCTTGATTGTATGATATAATAGCTGCAGATTTATAAAACAAGGCATCCTTTGTAATGCCGAAGCATTGGGACAATGTTTTACGACTACGATCGGCAAAAGGTCAGTGGAAATACATTTCCCTTATTACAATAATGAATGTGTTCCCAAGCTTGTGTTTTCTAATCCTTTACTTCCATCCGTAATTGCCAATATGTGGAAGGAACATAATCACCTTTTTATTGTCTGTGTTTATTATTCGCCGTACTCCTTTTGGCACCATACTGCAATCTCGCAAATCAGATCAAGCGGCAACGGCTTGCCATATGGGAGCTGGATGGTTCCTTTGCTGGTTTTGTACCCTTGCAGCCGATCTGCAAAGGCTTCCACCGCCGCAGGACCGGGATACAGACCGATGTGTTTTTTGGCTGCTGCAAACTGGATAAGGTTCCGCTTTTTCCAATAAGTCGGCATACTCCATGAAATTTTTTGCACGGCTTCTGGCAGCGCGCTTTTTATGGCATCATTGATCTGGCGGAGATACGACCGGGTATCTTCCGGCTGCTGTGCAATGTATTCCTCTATGTTCTGCGGCGTTGCTCCGCAGTAGTGACTTTGATTGATATTTCTGAACTTTCGCCCGCATTGGGGACATTCCCACATAGCGTTCCGCCTCCTTTATAGCTGAATCACTTTTACCGTTACTTTTACGGGATCTCCCGGTTGCTTTCCGATTTTTTCTCGAATATCCTTGCGGACTCCGATAATATAGCAAACAGAGCCGTCCTCATTTTTTACACCCATATTCACGATACTGCCGGAGTACGGCTCACCGTCAAAGGTGATTTCCGCTTTCACTCGGCCTTTTCCAAACTCCTTGCGAATATCATAGGGAAACCGAACATAAGCGCCGCCCTTGTCAGGCACCGGCTCAATCTGCGCCTGGAATTCATAGCACATTCTATCTTCAATTGAACGGCATGTTGGGGTGTGGCTTTTTTCTGCTTTCATAGATATATCCCTCTTTGTATATGATGAAACAGGGTACAAATCGTTACCATTCGTTTGTAACATTATACCCAAAAAAATCTCTGCTCAACAAGCATAAACAGAATACGCAATTACAGGAATTACATCCCTGCTGTCTCCCAATTCCGACTATAAGTTTAAGTGATTGATTCAATTGCTTTTCGGAACAAAGACATATCACTTTTTAGAATCGATGGCATCTATAGTGCTGCGATGTTCCAGAAAATTGGCAAATTCCGTCAGGAGTCAGCCAATTTTTTATGTTGCTGGCATCAACGTAAGGCAACCTCCGGCGCTTCCAGAAGCATAAAAACTTTAGTTTTCAGCATGGAGCGCAGGGAACCGTTATACTAACTGAATGGCAGATGTGCTTTGCCGAAGAAGTATTGATTGGCTGCGGATTCTGGAGAAGGTGGTGTGGGAGAAAAATGATTCAGCACCTTCCGTGAGGTTTGCCAGAAAAATACCCTTATCAGCTTTTCCCAGCCCTCTGCTTTGCCAGGGAGCATACATAACCTAACGTACTTTTTACCGCATAGCATGAGGTTTGTAAACAGGCAACAATAAACAGCAAAAGGGACCTGACGGAGTATCCTGCGACGGCAGAAAATAAAAAATTCGGTTCCCACATGGCAGGCTCCTTGTCTTACCGGAAGCCTGACGTGCTTCCTGCAGAAGAAAATTAGCCTATGGAAACGGGATGGATACCGATGGAAATCCTGCCTGTTTCCAGTGAATATTTTGAAAGAAAATTATTTCCCAAGGGATCGCTTGGAGTATTCCCATTCTATCAAAAGGCCTTTTATGCTGTTGTACCTTCCTGAAAGCTGTGTTAATGGCAGGGCCCTTCATCTGCGACTTTCCAAAAGATTTAAAACCCCAACAGAATAGTAAAATGTTAGCAAAAAATGGGAAATCTCTTGCTTTTGAAAGACGGATATGCTTATAATAAATCAAGTCCTATGGACCCTTTATCAAGCAACTGATGGGAGGCAGAATCATGTACAGCATTTCCAACTTCACCGACAATGATGACGTAAAAATCCTTTCCCAGCTGGGACCGTTTCAGGTTATTGAATACCAGCGGGACCTGAGTGTGGACCCCAGTTCGGCGGTGGTAGCTTATTACAGCGCCCAGATGAATGTCAAAAAGCGCCAGTTGATCTGCAACCTGAGCAAAGCACAGGTGACCATTCAGGCGGGAGCGATGCAGTGGATGCTGGGAAATGTCAATGCCACTACAGGAATTAAGGGAGTCGGAGACTTTTTAGGCAAAGCTGTTCGGGGAAAGGCCAGCGGTGAATCTACCATCAAGCCGGAGTATACCGGTGATGGTATTTTGGTTCTGGAGCCCACCTATAAGCACCTGATCCTTATGGACAGTGCCGACTGGGGAGGCTGCGTGGTTCTGGATGACGGCCTGTTCCTGGCTTGTGATACCAACCTTAAGCATAAGGCGGTTATGAGGTCCAATTTTTCCTCTGCTGTGGCTGGAGGAGAGGGCTTGTTTAATCTGAGCCTTAACGGCAGCGGCGCGTTTTGCATTGAGTCCAGCTGCCCCAAAGAGGAACTGATTGAGGTCACCTTGCAAAACGATGTGCTGAAGATTGACGGCAACTACGCCATCGCCTGGAGCGGAAGCCTGGAATTTACAGTGGAGCGTTCCGGCAAAAGCCTGATTGGTTCCGCGGCCTCTGGAGAAGGACTGGTGAACGTTTACCGCGGCACCGGAAAGGTGCTGATGATGCCCACTGCCAAAATGCCCAATGTTTGAAATATTTGGCATGGTGCAGCACTCCCGTAAAAGAGAAAATACGGAATGAAAAGTTCGGGGACCTGGAGCGTGCAGCTTCAGGTCCTTGATATTTGCATAGTTTGGAATATAAAGACGCTGGCTTTGTTGAAAATAAAGGGACTATAACCTTCATATGACCTGTCTGCCGCATTTGTTGCAGAAAGATTTTTTGAAACTATAAGGCTTGCTCTTCCAAGGAAAAAATTTGACGTTTTAAGCGGTATCGAAATTTGTGCGGGACAAAGAATGACTAAAGATATGGGAGAAAGCTGGGAGGGAAGGCAGCCTTCTTGATTGGACCTGTCTGGATTCAAAGAACAGTTTTTTTATGGATAATCATAGCTCAGCTCATGTGGTGGCCAGGCAAATACCTTTGCGGCGAGATAAAAATCGTACTTTTGAGAAATATACCCAAAAGAAGTGCTCTGTGGAGGCGGGGAGCCCTTGTTTATGAAAAATGATGGAGGGACAGAATCAGAGATATCGGTATAACCAAAGGAAGAAATTTCCTTAAAAGAGATACTTTCCCCCTGACTTTTTAAACAGTAATTCTGAGAAACATAGAAGCTTTTTCGATATTTTGCCGCTATCCCAAAACCCCCTGTACAGGATATAATAAAATTGTATCACCGTAGAGAAACATGCATAACACCTGTATTGGCGGCTCGAAAATGGAGGAAGCGTATGTTTGACAATATCGTCACACTGTCCTTGAACCCCGCTTTGGATGTTACCCTTTGGATGGACGAGCTGGTGGTGGATGGGAACAATATTGTAACAGAGGAACGGTATGATGCGGCAGGCAAGGCCATGAATGTTTCGCGGACGCTGCGCTCTTTTGGCGTGGATAGTCTGGCGATTGTCCTGGCGGGGAAATATAACCTGTACCCTTATGAGGAGCGCCTGATTTCCGAAGGCATCCGTTATGAGATCATTCCTGTGGACGGATATATCCGAGAAAATATCAGCATCATCCTGCCGGACAAGTCGGTGACCCGTCTCCTGCGGGAGGGCTTTACGGTAGGGTATGAAACAGTAGAGGCCATTTGTAAAAAAATGGACGAGCGGATCAGCACCGGTACCCTGGTGGTGGTAAGCGGCCAGTTGCCCAAAGGCATTTCCCCTACGGTACTCAAGATGATCTGCCGCCGGATTCACGACCTGGGAGGCAGGATCGCTCTGGATACATCCTCTATTTCCCTGGAGGATTTGTATGAGATCCGCCCGTGGCTGGTGAAGCCCAATTATGCCGAAATGTGCGGCTATTGCGGCAGGGATCTGGGAGATCATGATGGGATTCGTGACTCCGCCCGCGAGATGAACCAAAACGGTGTGGAGCATGTGCTGATGAGTCTGGGACGAGGCGGGATCCTCTATTCCGGCAAGGGCGTTCAGCTGCGGGTGGATGTACCGGAAGTGGGGGTGGTTTCTTCGGTAGGCGCCGGGGATTGCACCATGGGCGGATTTATCAAGGCTGTCCAGTGCGGGGGAGATATCTTCCGGTGTGTCAGCACTGCCGCAGCCTCCGGAACAGCCGCCTGTATGGGAGAGGGGACCCACCCTCCCTCCAAGATCGCCATGGCCAATATCCTTCAGCAGCTTCGCTGCCGGGTGATCGAAGGAGAAGAAGAATCTGTCCGGGGAATTTCCCTGTGAGGATTTTGTAAAAGCCCTTGACAAAGCCTCAGGACATTGCTATATTATAGAACAATAACCGCATAACACGTTGACGGAGAGTAGTAGTCGCCGGATGCCTTCCAGAGAGCCGCGGGTTGCTGCAACGCGGCAGGCAGAAAGCAGTCGAACTCGCTCCTGAGTGGTCAACCGAAATAAAGTAGGCTTGAACGCATCTCCAGCGTTAACGGGAGGCTGTGTTGTTAGACATGGCATGAGTGGGCGGCTTTTGCCGTCAAACGAAGTGGTACCGCGGAAGCATAGGCTTTCGTCTTCTGTCAGACAGGGGACGAAGGCCTTTTTTGTGCTTCCCCTTCTGTCTGGCTTCAAGTGTGGGCGGGAAAAATTCTTTGGCGCCGCGGGTGCGGCGGGAAAGGAGTTTCCAAAATGGAACAGTTGATGTCGATTACCGTGGGAAAGCTGCTGGAACAGGTGGCGGCAAGATTCCCGGACAGGGAGGCCGTCAAATATACCGACCGGGATTACCGGAGGACCTGGAAAGAGTTTGACCAGGAAGTAGACCGAATCGCCAAAGGCTTGCTGGCCCACGGTGTCAAACGGGGCGACAAGGTGGCTATATGGGCCACCAATGTACCGGAATGGATGCTCACCCTGTTTGCGTGCTGCAAAATCGGAGCGGTTCTGGTGACGGTAAACACAGCGTACAAGATTTTTGAGTTGGAATATCTGCTGCGTCAATCGGATACCCGAATGCTGGTGATGATCGACCGCTGGAAAGACACCGATTATGTGGGGATCGTCCGGGAACTTTGCCGGGGTCTGGGTAAATTTGGACAAAAACTTAATCCCATGCTGCCTTTCCTGGAGGAAGTGGTGTATGCCGGTGCAGGTGAGTGCCCGGAGGGAATGACTGCCTGGAAGCAGCTGGAAAAAGACGGAGAGAAAATCGACCATCAGCTGTACCGGGAACTGACCGAATCCCTGGATCCCCAGGATGTGGTGAATATGCAGTACACCTCGGGGACCACGGGTTTTCCCAAAGGCGTGATGCTGACCCATTATAATATTGTCAACAATGGGAAGAGCATCGGCGACTGCATGAAATTTACCGAAGAGGATAAGCTGTGCATTGTGGTACCTTTTTTCCACTGCTTTGGCCTGGTGCTGGCCATGATGGCCTGCCTTACGCACGCCACCTCCATGGTTCCGGTAGACCTGTACTCCCCCCTGAAAGTCATGCAGGCCATCCAGAGTGAAAGGTGTACCGCGTTCCATGGCGTACCCACCATGTATATTGCCATGCTGGAGCATCCGGATTTTGAACAGTATGATTTTTCCAGCCTTCGCACTGGGATTATGGCCGGATCGCCCTGCCCCATCAAAGTGATGCGCGCGGTGGTGGAAAAGATGAATATGCGGGAGATCACCATCACCTACGGCCAGACTGAGGCATCTCCCGCTACCACCATGACCACCACAGAGGACAGCCTGGAAGTCCGGGTCACTACCGTAGGCAAGTCCATGCCCTTTGTGGAAACCAAGATTGTGGATCCGGAAACGGGGGAGACCCTGGGGCCGGGACAGCCTGGAGAGTTTTGCTCCCGGGGATACAATACCATGAAGGGATACTATAAAATGGAGGAGGCTACCCGGCAGGTAATTGACGAAGAGGGCTGGCTCCATTCCGGAGACCTTGCAACGGTGGATGAAAACGGGTATTATAAGATTACCGGAAGAATCAAAGACATGATCATCCGGGGTGGAGAGAATATTTATCCCAAGGAGATCGAGGACTTCATCTATACCCTCCCGCAGGTTCAGGATGTACAGGTCATCGGTGTCCCCAGCAAACAGTATGGGGAGGAAGTGATGGCCTGCGTCATCCTCAAGGAGCCCGGCTCCTGTACGGAGGAGGACATCAAAGCCAGCGTGAAGGCTCATATGGCGCGCCATAAGGTGCCCAAATATGTAGCTTTTATGGATGCGTTTCCCATGACTGCCAGCGGCAAGATCCAGAAATTCCGCCTGCGGGAATGGGCTGTTGAACACTACCATCTGGATGATTCCGTCGAAACTGCCTGAGAATTTGTAAAGCCGCAGGGAGTGAGGCATTTGGACAAGAACAGCAAGCTTTGCATGGGCTGCATGTCGCCTATGGCCAAGGACCAGGACCAGTGCCCGCTTTGCGGCCGTCGAAGCGATGAATCCAATCCCCGGGGAGCGCTGCCGGCCGGAACGGTTCTGGATCAGCGGTATCTGGTGGGACGGATGCTTGGACGGAACAGCCTTATCTGTTCATACATCGGACTGGACATTGCCAAAAGCCGCAGGGTTTGGATCGAAGAATTCATGCCCCGGCAGATGGCGGTACGTTCAGAGGACGGACAGAGCCTGTGGGTGGAAGAAAAAGATCTGGCACGGTATAAAACCATGCTTTCCGATATGGCGGATCGATGGAAGCGTCTTGCCAAAATGGATAACCGCTGTCTGCCCAAAATCAGAGAGATCCTTGCGGTCCATGAGACGCTGTACTGTGTGGAGTCTTTTGTGAGCGGAGTTTCTTTGAAGGATTACCTTGAGGCCAAAGGCGGCTTGGACTGGCCCGCGGCCAAAACTCTGCTGATGCCGCTTTTTTCTCTGGTTTCCAACCTCCACAACAAAGGGATGATCCATGGAGGAATTTCGCCTGAAACCATTTTGGTGGATGCAAAAGGCAGGGCATTCCTGACCAGTTTTTCTCTGCCGGAACTGCGCACGGAGGGCAGCGGTGTCGATCCGCAGCTGTTTGCGGGGTACAGTGCCCCGGAGCAGTATTCCAAAAACCTTTTTCAGGGCGAATGGACTGATATTTATTCTCTGGGTGCGGTGCTGTACCGAACCCTGACGCAGATGGACCCGCCATCTGCACCCCAGCGAAGCAAGGTGCCCATGGAATCGGTAGCCACCCTTTGCCCACAGGTTCCGCCTCATGTGTCCCTTGCGGTTGCGCAGGCTATGGAGCCGGCCAAAAAGGACCGCTTCCAGTCGGTGGATCAGTTTACCGCGGCCTTGTTGGAGGAGACTGGTTCTAATACCGCTGTGTTCCGCCCGGAACCTGCATCGGTAGCTGCTCCAAAGCCCCATGCATTCTGGAAAGACAGTAAAAACATCCTGATGTTGGCTCTGGCAGTCAGCATCATTCTGAATTTGATTCTGACAGCTGCTATGGTTTCTATGTCTTCCCAACTGCCGGAAGAGGAAGAAACCAGCCAGATGGAAGAATCCGTTTCCCAGGTGATGGAATATGACCTGACCGGGATGCTTCTTTCTGCCGCCCAGAGCCGTCAGGCTGACTACGGGCTTTTTCTGGAGGTGCGGGAGGAGCGGTACAGCGAAACGGTCCCTGCGGGAGTAATCATGGAACAATCGGTACAGCCGGGGCAGACGCTGCCGGACAGTATGACAGTAGGGGTCATTGTCAGCAAGGGCTCTGCCTATGTGGATGTTCCGTATCTCATAGGATGCTCTGAGCTGTATGCCAGAAAGCTTCTGGCAGAACTGGGGATGCCCTTTGATGTAGAATACGATTATGATCCCGAAACGGAAGGTGTAGAGGGAACGGTGATCGCCATGAACAAGGGTATGGGCGACCGTATTTCCAAAGAATATTTTGACACAGAAAAGGTGACCATTACGGTCAAAAAAGCCCCCGAGGATCAGCCGGAGGAATAGCGGCGACAGGGGCAGATCAAAGAGAAATTGGGTGTTGAATGATGAAATTGGCTTTTTCCACCTTGGGGTGCCCCAGCTGGAGTTGGGATGAAATTTTTGCTACTGCCAAGGATATGCGGATTGACGGTATTGAGATCCGGGGGATGGAGAATGAAATGTACGCCCCCAAGATCCGGATTTTCAGCGAACAGAATGCTGCGGCCACCCTTAAACGGATGGAGTCTGCGGGGATGGAGTTTGCAGCCCTGACCTCCGGAGCGGCTCTGGGGATGCCCGACAGCCGGGAAAACGGCATGAGAGAGGCACGGGACTATATCGACCTGGCTGCCCGGATCGGAGTTCCCTTTGTGCGGGTGATGATTACTTTTTCGGCGGGGCCGGTGGAAGCTGACCTGAATCAGGCCCGGGAATTGTATCTGGAGCTGTGTGATTATGCAGCTTCCAAAGGTACCTGCGTTTTGATTGAAACCAATGGCCTGCTGGCGGATTCTGCCCGGATGAAGGAATTTATCGCCGGTGCAAATCCTGCAGGAAGCGGCGTGCTGTGGGATATTCATCATCCCTATCGTTTCTATGGAGAGAGCCCCGAAGAAACCTTTGCCAACATTGGAGAACGGATCAAATATACCCATGTAAAAGATTCAGTGATGCATGAGGGCAAGGTGGTTTACCGGATGATGGGCTACGGAGACGTGCCGGTTTTCGATGCCCTTAAGGTCCTTAGCGACAGCGGCTATCAGGGCTTTATCACTCTGGAATGGGTCAAACGGTGGAACCAGGAACTTCAGGAGCCGGGGATCGTATTTTACCATTATGTTAATTACATGGAATATCTGATGGATCAGCTGGAGAGCTGAGGGCCATACAAAAGCGCCGGGACAAGTAAAACTTGTCCCGGCGCTTTTGCGTAGCTGCCTCTGGGATTTGCCAAGGCTGCTGGGGGAGACTCTCTTTTAGTAGAAATATCATGTAAAACCGTTCCCTGGAAATGAGCGTTGACGGATGAGTGCCCTCTGCTGGAATCGTTTCCATCTTCTTGAAAAGAGAAAGGCCGATGATGCTGCTGGACAGACAGCATTTGCCGAAGCAAGCCGGGATAATCCTTGCGAGGATGCTCTGCTCCGTTTTTTGCAGAAGGGTGCCTTTTGGCAGCAAATCACCGGATGCGGGAGCTGGTTATACCTTAATATGACTCATCCCGGAAGCGGTACCGTATGCTGACCCGGTAGAAATCCCTCAAACAATTTGCTTCCTACACACTTCAGGGCGCTGATCGAAAGGGGTTTTTGTGTGCCCCAGGACCCGGTTAAAACAGTCTGGAAGTTTTTAAGGATTGCGGGAAGAAAGAAAATTTTTATGTCTGGGAAAATTGACCAGCACAACCATTCTGGAGGGAAGAAAGGCAGGAGTTGGTAAACAACCTTACATCAAATTGCGGTAGCTGGGAACGGCAGAAGCCCACAGGTCATCCAATAGGGCAAGAAAAACCTCCACCTGCCCGTAAAAGGCTCCATATTCCTCATATTGAGCCAGGGCGGGAAGCTCTGCCACCAGACAGGTGATTTGGTCCAGAACATCGTGGTGGACATAAAAAACCAGATGCTGTTCAGCGTGGACCCACTGGTCAGCCAAAGCGTGACTTTGGGCAAGAAGAGCGGGATCTCCAGGCGAAAGAGCCTGAATCTTTGCCGCGGAATCCTCCAGTCCATCCAGACACCGGCGCATATCCCAAAGGCTCCAGAAACCCGCTGCCAAAATCAGGACCAGAAGCGCCAGTGCCGCCGCCAAACGCTTCATTTGCCCACCTCCTTGACCACCAGATGGACCTGGGAATCTTTCCCGGCGGTCATGAGCAGTACATCGGGGATCCGCAGATGGCGGGAAGCCACCATTCCTTCCAGCCAGGTTTTGTCATGCCCGCAAAGCGCCAGATTTTCCTCATGAACGCACCCGTCGCTGATGACTACCAGCGGCGGGCTGTTTTGTTCGGGACAGTCGGGGATTTTTGCGGATTGGGCAGACAGGGGACGGGCCAAAAATTTTTGATAGACCGAAAGCTTTCCCGTAGTCTCCACCACGGCAAAATCGACGTCTTCCACCGCGTAAATATCCTTGCTCCTGAGCTGTGCCATCAAATCATCTACCGAGAACCGCAGTTCCAGCAACTTTTTCTGATCGATGACCCCATCCCGGATGACAATGACCGGAGAACCGGAAAAAATTCTTCGGATCCGGCGGCTTTTCAGATTGATCAGGGACATCAGCACCTCAAATACCACCAGGGAAAGGATGGGGAGCATCCCCAGAAAGAGCGGTGTATCGATTTCCTCAATGGGCAGGGTAGCAATGTTGGAGATGAGGATGGTGATGACCAGCTCCGAGGGCTGAAGTTCTCCCAGCTGTCGCTTTCCCATCAGCCGTACCCCAAAGATAATGACTGCATACAGAATCAAGGTCCTTAAAAAAGCAATGAGCAATCCGATACCTCCTTTTCCGCCGGTTTTGTGTTTTTCATGCTTCAATACGGGTAGTATGAGAACAGTATGCCGGTTTATTCTCTCCCTGCTTTTCCGTATATTTGGAAGTTTCCAAGGAGATACTGAATTTGATAGCAACAAACAAGCGGGAGGGAAAACGGATGCGGTTTGACGCAGGGAAAAGCGGAGCTTACCGTGTGATTCATCCTCAGAATACGGACCGGCCCCTGGATGCCGATCTTACCGATCTGCTGGTAGAGATCCGGGCCTTGACCAGCAACAGTGATGACCTGGTCATCCACCGCCATACCGCCAACGGCTGCGCCATGGCGGTTATTATGTTTGAGGGTCAGATTTCCAATTTGCAGGTATCTGATCTGCTGCTGCGTCCTCTGGCCCAGATCCCGCCTCAGGTGGACAGTTCAAAACGACTGCTGGAATACCTCAGGGGAAACCTGCTGATGGCGTCGGATAAAAAAGAAGTGCGTACCTATGGAGAGCTGATGAGGCTGGCTATGAGCGGCTTTGCGCTGGTGGTGGTGGACGGGGAACAGACCGCCATTGCTCTGGGCTATCAGGGATTCAGTATGCGGGGGGTCAGCGAGCCCTCGGCAGAGATGAATCTGCGGGGTTCCCGGGAGGGCTTTGTAGAGTCTCTGGTGGTAAACGTCTCTCTGGTTCGCCGGCGCCTCAAGACCCCGCAGCTGGTGGCGGAGGGAACAACGGTGGGAAAGATCAGCACCACCGGAGTCAAGATCCTTTACCTGCGCGGTGTGGCTTCTCCCCGGCTGCTGGAGGAGGTCCGCCGTCGGCTCTCGGAAGTGAAAATCGACGTGGTACTGGATTCCGGGTATTTGCAGCCCTATCTGGACCAGAGCAAATTCTCTCTTTTTTCCGGCGTAGGAGTGACGGAGCGGCCGGATACCCTTTGTGCAAAACTCAGCGAGGGCCGGATCGGTATTCTGGTGGATGGGACCCCTTTTGCTCTGGTGCTGCCCTATCTTTTCACCGAGCATTTCCAAAGCCTGGACGATTATTCCCACCGGCCCTATTTTGCGTCTTATGTGCGGATCCTGAAGCTGATTTCCTTCCTGGCTACCATCCTGCTGCCGGGATACTATGTGGCGGTGGTATCCTTTCATCCGGAGCTGATTCCCGATATCCTGTTTACAAAATTCATCGGCTCAGTGCTGTACACGCCCCTGCCGGTACTGTTTGAGGCGCTGCTGGTTTTCATTCTTTATGAACTTCTCAGGGAGGCGGGCCTGCGTCTGCCAAGGCCCATTGGCCATGCCCTGGGGATTGTGGGAGGTCTGGTCATCGGTGATGCTGCCGTAAGCGCGGGGCTGATCGGTCTGCCTATGGTTATCATCATAGCCCTGACTGCAGTAAGCTCTTTTGTGGTGCCAAGCCTTTATGAACCGGTGACCATTCTGCGGTTTGCCTTTATCTTCATTGGCGGAACCATGGGCCTGTGTGGGATCTATCTGGGGTTTGCTCTTTTTGTAGTCAACCTGTGTTCTCTGAAAACCATGGGCGTGCCCATTACCGCCCCTGCAACCCCTATGGATCTTCACAGTTTCCGGGATATGTTTGTCCGGGCCGGGTGGAAGCGGCTGCAGGAGGATACCCTCTGCGTCCAGGATCTTCCCGGTTCGGATCTGGATGGAGAGGAAAGCTGAACGGGGAGGAAACGCGGTGGAGAAAAAAGTAAAAATCAGCCCATTCCAGCTGACAGTGCTTTTGACTTTGTCCAGAATGTTTTCTGTTATGGCTTATGCGCCGGAAGCGGCCGCACTGCCTCAGGGAAAAGTATCTCTTCTCACCACACTGCTTTCTGCGCTGGCGCAATATGGGGTGGTGATGGTGGCAGCAAGCTGGTGCACCGGGCCCAAGGGGGTCTCGCCGCTTTTTCTTTCCGGGAAAATGGCACGGCCCGTTCATCTGATTTTTTCAGGCTTTTACTGGGCGTTTTCCGTATTGGTTTGCGTATATACCCTCCTCCATTTTGCGTGGTTTTTATCTACGTCGTTTTATGGCTATGGGGAAGCGGTAGCTATGGCCCTGGTGCTGGCTCTCTGCGGCGGATTTGCCGTCAGCCAGGGCCTGGAAGCTTTTGCCCGGGCGGGGGCAGTCTTTGCCTTTGTGCTGTTGGCAGGGCTCCTGGCGGTCGCTGTGGGACTTTGGAAGGAGTATGACCTGCTGAACCTGGTACGGGAGCCTTTCAATCCCCTGGGGACCGCCCAAGGGGTGTGGCAGGGCCTTTCCATGAATCTGGAACTGCCGGCCCTGCTGTTGCTGATGCCCTATACCCGACGCAAGCGCCTTACTTCCCGGATGGCGGCAGGATGGTTGGGAGCAGTGGCGGCTCTGTCCGGGAGTGTCATCCTGATGACCACCCTGAGCCTGGGAGAATATGGGGGATATCAGATGTTCCCGGTTTTTGCGGCAGCTTCTTCAGCCCGCATTTTGATGCTCCAGCATCTGGATGCGGTATTTATGGCGATCTGGGTACTGCTGGGTTTTGTCAGAATCACGGTTTTTCTGTTTCTTGCCTCATCCATGTGGGGAGAGATACTGCGCCGGGAGGTGGATGGACGGATGGTTTGGGCCAATACAGGGGCTTTGCTGCTGCTTTGCCTTTGGGGTCTGCTGGCAGAAAAAGCCACGACAGAGATCTTCCGCATGACAGGGAGCGGTTTCCCGGTTTTGGCAGGTGCAGTGGCGATTCCCTTGCTGGGAAGACTGATGAGAGGAAAGGCAGGAACAAGGCAGGATGAATCATAGCAAAGGCTGGTTGCCGGGGATGTTTGCGGCATTGTGCCTGCTGGCTGGCTGCGGGGGGCAGGAGGTAAACCGGCGGGCCATGGTGACAGCCCTGGAGCTGAAGCCCATGGCAGAAGGCTGGCAGGTAACGGCGGAGTATCTGGAGCATACATCGGCAGATGAACCTCAGAAATATGGGATATGCCAGGGACAGGGAAAAACCTGGCTGGAGGCGCTGGGCGGCATGGAGTCGGAAATTGGCCGGGTGCTTTGTCTTGACAGCGTCAAATGCCTGATTTTGACGGAGGTAAAGGAACGAGCAAAATTGGAGCAGATTCTGTTGGAAGCCGAGCAGGACGGGCATCTGCGCCCTTATGTACAGGTGGTTGCGGGGGAGGATGTTCTGGCTTCCGGGAAAGAAGAAACTGTTTCCATTGGCAGACAGGTGCAGGAGCTGATGGAGGGCCCTTGGGAAGGGTACGGAGTTACCTTGAAAGATGCGGTAAACATGGTATGCGTGACCGGACGGAGCGGCATGTTTCCTGGGATTCAGCAGAAGGACGGAGAGTGTCATGTGACGGAATTTTATCTGACGGCGCCGGAAGGGCTGCAAGCTCTTGACTATGAGGTAGGAACCGGTCTGCCCCTGCGGCTGCTGCGCAAGGAAGAATTTGTCTTTACCCAGGACGGAAAGCCTCCGGTGGATCTTCAGCTGGAAAACACCCGGCTCCGGATCCGATGCTCCTTTTCGGCGGGGAGGCCGGTTTATACCATGGAGGCGTCAGCAAAGGGGTATCTGCGGATGATGCCTCCGCAGAACGGAGGCGACAGGAGCGGACAGCTGGAGGAAATGGAAACCCGGATGGAGGAAGAAATCAAAAGGGAAACGGTTTTTCTGATGGAAAATATCGTCAAGCAGACAGGAACAGACCTGTTTTCCATGGGAAAAATTTGTTCTTTATGGTATCCGGAACAATGGGAAAATTTAAAAAATAACTGGACGGAAATTTTGAAAAATGTGGAATACCGCGTCACCGCGCAGGTAGAGATCCAGGACCGCCGTCGTCTTCTGGAAAAGTAAATCAGCCCGGCTTCTGGAATTTTTCAAATCCCGCTGCCAAAGGATACCGTCAAAAAATCTTGATTATTTTGCCGCAAATAATAAGCATCTCCCGATGCAGATTAAAAGGCGAAGGAGATGATTCTTTTGAAAAAAATTGCCCGATGTTTTGCCGCCGCGGCGGATTTTGCCATAGCGGCGGCCCTTGTTATGGCGCTTTATATACAAACCAGTCTGCCGGACAGCTATTCTGTGGTGGCAGGAGAGGAAATCACGCTCAGCTATCCGGTCCTGGAAATGAAACATACCTCCAAAACCACCTCCCCTCAGGTGTATGCGTCTGCGGGAAACAGCTACAGCATGGATCTGAAGCTTTTGGGGGCCATTCAGGTCAAAACTGTGGAAATCAATGTAGTGGACCGGAAGATGGTACAGGTCTGCGGCACGCCTTTTGGCATCAAGATGTTTACTGACGGCCTGATGGTGGTGGGGATGAGTGATATCCCCAGTGAAACGGGCCGGGCAAACCCCGCCCGAAGCGCCGGCATCCAGGTGGGAGACATTCTGGAAAAAATCAATGGGACCCGCCTGACCTCCAATGAGCAGCTGGGGCAGCTGGTGGAGGAATGCGGCGGTCAGGCGCTTCAGGTCCAGCTGCGGCGGAGCGGAGAAACCATGACGGTTTCGCTTCATCCGGTTCGTTCCGGAGACGGTAAATACCGGGCCGGGATCTGGGTTCGGGACAGCTCAGCGGGGATCGGCACCATGACCTATTACGACCCAAACAGCGGGATCTTTACCGGCCTGGGCCACGCAGTATGCGATGTGGATACCGGGGACATTATGCCGCTCCAGAGTGGAGAAGCGGTAGCGGCACAAATTACCGGCTGCCGGCAGGGGACCTCGGGAAATCCCGGAGAATTGAAAGGAAAATTTTCGGATGGAGTGCCTTTGGGGCAGCTGATCTCCAATACTTCCACCGGCATTTATGGAACGGCCTCCGGTCAGCCCTTCCGGGTGGGCGAGATGATGCCCCTGGCCATGAGTTATGAGGTGCGGTCGGGCCCGGCTACCGTTTTGACCACCGTTTTGGGAACCACGCCCCGGGAATATGAGATCCAGATAGAAAAGGTACTTTCGGCTGACAATGAAAACGGCCAGAATCTGGTGATCCATGTGACCGACCCGGAACTGCTGGCGGCTACCGGAGGAATTGTTCAGGGAATGAGCGGCAGCCCGATTATCCAGAACGGGATGTTGGTAGGATCGGTGACCCATGTCTTTGTAAACGACCCTACCCGTGGATTTGGAATATTCGCTGAAAATATACAAAATAATGCGAAAGCTGCTATGGGCATTGTACAGAATGCGGCATAATTGTCGAATTCTGACGAATGATTTTAGGCGAAATAGCGGAAAAAGGCGGGAAACTCTCTTGTAAAGACCGGGAATTTATGCTAATCTGTGAAGGGTTTAATTCGTGTTTTAGGAGGAATTAGCGTGAATAACAGAAAATTGGTGCTGCTTGCGGATGATAACACAGAATTCTGCGAACGGTGCAGCTCGGCTCTTAATGCAAAGGGTTTTGAAACCATTTCCTGCAAGAAAGACGGGGAGGAGGTTCTGCGCCTGATTCGGGAAGAATCGCCCGCGGTAGTGGTGATGGATACGTTTATGACCAACATCGACGCCATTGGCGTGCTTACCGCTGTGGCGGAGGACAGCACCTTTCCCAAGCCTGTGATGATCACCTCCTCCACGGTAGATCACCCCTTCTTTCAAAGTGAGCTGATGCGGCTGGGAGCCGCCTATCACTTCAACAAGCCTTTTGATCCCAAGGTCCTGGCCGACCGGGTGGAATTCTTTGCAGGCTTTGCTCCCGGCCAGCCTGCCGCACGTCGGGAAACTGCCCGCTCCAACTACAAGAGTCTGGAAAGCATCGTTACCGACATCATCCTGGAAATCGGCGTCCCTGCCCATATCAAGGGCTATCAGTATGTTCGTGATTCCATCATCCTTGCGGTGCGCCAGCCGGATGTTATCAACGGCATTACCAAGATCCTGTATCCCGCGGTGGCCAAGCAGAATGGAACCACCGCCTCCCGGGTGGAGAGAGCCATCCGGCACGCTATTGAAGTGGCCTGGGACCGGGGAGATGTGGACATCCTGAATTCCTACTTTGGCTATACTATCCACAATCTGCGGGGTAAACCCACCAACTCCGAATTCATCGCCATGATCGCCGACAAAATTCGCCTGGAGCAGAAATCGGCAGCCATGATGTAACAGCAACGCCCTTCCTTCCTACATGATCCGCAGCAAAAAGTGCAACAGTACCAAAAATGAGGGTGCTGTTGCACTTTTTTCTACAAAATTCCTTTACCGCTTTGTTGTATGAAAGCTAAAAAAGTGTTATAATGAACGATAAATTCAACAGAAAAGGAATCAGAAAATCAATGGATTTGAGTGTGAAGCTGAAGCGGATCATTGCTGTCTGCGGGCATTACGGCAGCGGCAAGACCAATTTTTCCGTCAACCTGGCTCTGGAACTGGCCCGGCAGGGAAAAAAGGTTACCGTTTCCGATTTGGATATCGTCAACCCTTATTTCCGCACAGCGGATTTTGGGCAGCTGATGGCGGAGCATGGGATCCGGCTGGTTTGCCCCCAGTATGCCAATACCAACCTGGATATTCCGGTGCTGCCTCCCGTGCTGGGAGCGGCCATTCAGGACCCGGAGCAGACGGTCCTGATCGACGTGGGCGGAGATGACGCGGGGGCTGTGGCTCTGGGCGGCTATGCAGGCGCGATGGAGCAGGCTGGATATACCCTGCTGTATGTAGTCAACCGCTGCCGGTATCTGGAAGAAGAGGTGGAGGAAGAGACAGCTCTTCTGCGCAGTGTGGAAGCTGCCTCCCGGCTGAAAGTTTCCTACCTGGTCAACAACACCAACCTGGGCCGGGAAACGACCGGGGAACTGGTAAAAGGTTCCATGGCGTACCTGGAGAAAGTCTCCCGTGCCACAGGCGTTCCCATTTTGTGTACCAGCATCCGCAGGGATTTGGCAGGGGAGCTCCCTCAGCCGGTCTTTCCGGTGGATGTGTTTGTCAAGACTCCCTGGGAGCAGTAACAGGTTTTATCAGCAAATGATGAATATACAGAAATTACCAGGAAAGTGAGGGTAAAGGATATGGCCAAGGCGATTATTGACGAGAAGGTCTGCAAGGGCTGTGGGCTGTGCGTACACGTCTGCCCCAAAAAGATCCTGAAGCTGGATACCACCCGCATCAACGCCAAGGGATATAATCCCGCGGTTCTGACAGATGAGGGCAGCTGTATCGGCTGTGCCATGTGCGGCATTATGTGCCCCGACAGCGCAATTACGGTAGAAAAGTGAGGAATCGTATCATGACAGACAGAGTTTTGATGAAAGGAAACGAAGCCCTGGCGGAAGCTGCGATCCGGGCTGGCTGCCGTCATTTCTTCGGATATCCTATTACACCCCAGACGGAGCTGGCCGCCTACATGTCCAAGAAGATGCCCAAGATCGGCGGAACCTACCTGCAGGCAGAATCTGAGGTAGCGGCTATCAATATGGTCCTGGGGGCGGCTTCGGCCGGCGCCCGGGTGCTTACATCTTCTTCCTCTCCGGGGATTTCCCTGAAGACGGAGGGCATCTCCTACATAGCGGGCAGCGATCTGCCCTGTTTGATTATCAACGTCTCCCGGGGCGGCCCCGGACTGGGCGGCATCCAGCCCTCTCAGTCCGATTACTGGCAGGCGACCCGGGCTCTGGGCCACGGTGACTTTTTTGTTCTGGTCTTTGCCCCCAGCACGGTACAGGAACTGGTGAATATGGTCTTTACCGCCTATGATCTGGCAGAAAAATACCGTATGCCCGCCATGATCCTTTCCGATGGTCTGCTGGGACAGATGATGGAGCCGGTGTCCTTCCCGGAGGCCTCGGAAGTGAAGCCCAGCGAAAAGCCCTGGGCTCTTACCGGCCATCAGAACAAGCGTCCCCATAACATTGTCAACTCCCTGTACCTCAAGCCTGAGGAACTGGAAGCCAAGGTGCTGGAGCGGTTTGAGCGGTACCGCCAGGCCGAGGCTGCGGAGCAGCGGTATGATGAATACTGCTGCGACGACGCAGAATACTTTATCACCGCTTTTGGCGCTTCTTCCCGTATTGCCAAGTCCGCTGTGGATCTGGCACGGGCAGAGGGCATCAAGGCGGGCCTGATCCGGCCCATTACCCTGTGGCCCTTCCCCAAGGACATCATTGACCGCCGTACCGCTCAGGCCAAGGGCTTCCTGTCGGTGGAGATGAGCATGGGTCAGATGGTGGATGACGTCCGCCTGGTGGTCAACGGACGGGTGCCCGTGGAATTCTACGGGCGTACCGGCGGTATGGTCCCCACCCCGCAGGACGTGGCGGCCAAGCTGAAAGAAATGGCAGGAGGTGCGAAATAATGGCTGTTGTTTATCAGAAATCCAAAATGCTTACCGATGCGCCTCTGCATTACTGCCCTGGCTGCACCCATGGCATCATCCATAAGCTGGTGGCAGAGGTGATTGAAGAACTGGGCGTGGAAGGACAGACCATCGGTGTGGCCCCCGTTGGCTGTGCGGTTATGGCCTACGATTACTTCGCCTGTGATATGGTGGAGGCTCCTCATGGACGGGCGCCCGCCGTGGCTACCGGCATCAAGCGGGTCCATCCGCAAAATGTGGTGTTTACCTACCAGGGAGACGGCGATCTGGCAGCCATCGGTACCGCAGAGACGGTCCACGCCGCTACCCGGGGAGAAAATATTACCATCATCTTTGTCAACAACGCCATTTACGGCATGACCGGCGGCCAGATGGCTCCCACCACCATGCCCGGACAGGTGACCCAGACCTCCCCCTATGGCCGTGATCCTCACGCCGCGGGTTATCCCGTGCGCATCTGCGAGATGCTTTCTACCCTGGACGGCGTGGCTTATGCCGAGCGGGTAACGGTGGAGAGCATCCCCAACATCCGCAAGGCAAAGGCAGCTATCAAAAAAGCCTTTACCGCGCAGATTGAAAAGAAGGGCTTTTCCATCGTGGAGGTTCTTTCCACCTGCCCCACCAACTGGGGCCTGACGCCGGTAGAGGCACTGGATTGGCTGCGTACCAACATGATCCCTTATTATCCTCTGGGCGTCTACAAGGATAAAACTGCAGAGGGGGTCTACTGATGAAAAACTGGAATTTTGTCTTTGCCGGATTTGGCGGACAAGGCATCCTTTTCACTGGCAAGGTAGTGGCCTATACAGGTCTGGTAGACAACCGGGAGGTTTCCTGGCTGCCCTCCTATGGTCCCGAAATGCGGGGCGGCACTGCCAACTGCAGTGTCTGCCTGTCTGATACCCCCATTGGGTCTCCTCTGGTACTTCAGCCGGACGCCATTGTGGTGATGAACAAGCCTTCCTATGACAAATTTATCGGAACTGTGCAGCCCGGGGGCGTAGCCGTCATCGACAGCTCTCTGGTGGAGGACCGGACGGACCGGCAGGACATTACCGCTGTCTATACCCCGGCCACCAAGCTGGCTCAGGAAAACGGAATCCCCAAACTGGCCAACCTCATCATGCTGGGCGGCCTGCTGAAAGCTACGGGATTTACCTCCATGGAATCAGTAACCGCAGCGGTGGAAAAGTGCGTTCCTCCCAGCAAACCTGAGCTGGTGGCGCTGAACATGAAAGCGATCGCTTTGGGCGAAAGCTACGTGGAATGATTCCGCCTTTCCCGGAGTGAAAAGGCAGCTTTCTCTGCTATACAGAGAAACAGATAAAGGGCTGCCCGGGAACGAAAACCTGGGGGAAAAGCGCAAAGCGAGCCGTTTTTACGCTTCTTTCACCAAAGGCGGGTTCTGACCTATAGACGGGGGTTCCTTCTGGCATACTTTGGCAGAAGGGCCCCCTGATGCTGTCGGGAACATGAAAAAACTTTGGCTCCCCATAACGGGCGAAACGGATGGTTCTGTGGAAGGGACCGAAGTTTAAAAGAAGCACCGTAAAAAAGTGTTTCTTTTGTGGGCAGATGGTCAAACCATGCAGGCGAGAAATGGCACGGTGCTTTTAAAAAGCCTGCAGGAGTCATCCCTGGGATTTAGCCGGCTGCGCTGACTTTTTTAAGGGGATATTTGCGGATTTCTGCAAAACGGGTTTGATCAGAAGCCTGAGAAGGAAGCTTCGGCTTCCTTCTTTTTTTACCCGGATTGTGGTACAATACCTTCAGAATGTGCCGGCCCGGGAAGCCCGGCGTGAGAACGGAGGAAACCAGATGCTCCAGCTGATTTTTGGAAAAACCGGGACAGGAAAGACCACCATGCTGCTGGACCGGGCCATGACATCTGCCCGTATGGGGCAGCAGGTGCTTTTACTGGTGCCGGAGCAGTTTTCCTTTGAAACAGAGAAGGCGGTCTTTACCGTTTTGTCCGGCAGCGATGCCCTGCGGGTTAATGTTCTCAGCTTCAGCCGTCTGGCGGAAAATATTTTTCGGGCCTGCGGCGGACTGTCCAGAAAACGGTTGACGGACACGGCACGGCTGCTGCTGATGAAGATCGCCCTGCGGGAACTGGGTGACTCTCTTACTGTTTACCGCCGGCAGAGCGGAAGGACTTCCTTCGTAAGTACCATGTTGGAGACGGTGGAAGAGCTGAAAAGCAGCGGGACCTCGCCGGAAGGCTTGGCGCTGGCTGCTCAGGAGATGGAAGACCGGCAGCTGGCGGCAAAGCTGCGGGATATTTCAGCGGTATATGCAGCCTATCAGGCCATTGTGGACCGGGACTATGACGATCCTCTGGATGATATCGCCCGGGCGGCGTCCCTGGCGGAGGACTACCGGTATTTTCGGGGAATGACGGTTTTCATTGACGGCTTTGATTTTTTCAGCCCTCCCGAGCGGCGCTTGATCGAACTGATGGAAGAACAGGCCTGGCAGGTGACAGTCGCGCTCTGCGCCGACGGCCTGGCCGTTTCCGGGGAGACGGATTTATTTTTCAGCCAGAAGAGGACGGCGCGGCGATTGCTTTCCCATGTTCGGGAGCACGGAGGGGAAGCGAAGGCTCCGGAACAGCTCACCGAAAACAGGAGGACCTCGGTGCCGGTTCTGCAATGGGTGGAGGAACTGCTGTCGGGAGAGGAGACGGAACCGGTGGCAGACACCGCCGGGCTGCGGTGTGTTCAATGCCGTGACCGGTATGGGGAAGCCCGCTTTACGGCGGCGGAAATTTGCCGGCTGATTCGGGAAGAAGGGCTGCGGTACCGGGATATGGCAGTGATTTGCCGTTCCATGTCGGACTACGAAGCCCCGCTGGTGTCGGCTTTTTCGGAATACGGGATCCCTGTTTTTTATGACCGGAAGGAAGCGGTGCTGGCCAAGCCGGTTCCAGCTCTTTTGACGGCAGCTCTGGAAGCAGTCCGTGGGTATAAAACGGAATCTATCCTGAGGATCGCCCGATCCCCGGCGATAGGGCTGGAAGCCGGACAGGCGGCACGGCTGGAAAATTACTGCTATGTCTGGTCGGTGGAAGGCCCCGCCTGGGAGCGTGAATTCCACAACGATCCGGCGGGCCTCACCGGCGCAGATCGGGAAAGCTACCGTCAGGAACTGGAATGGACCGAACAAACCCGCCAAAGGGTGATGGGACCGCTTCTTGCGCTGAAAAAACGCCTGACCGGCTGCGACGGCAAAGGTTTTGCCCTGGCCCTGTACCAGTATCTGGAGGATGTGGACGCCATAAGGAATCTTCAGGAATATTTTCAGCGGCAGTATCCTGGAGATCTCACTCAGATGGGAGAAAACGACGCCCTGTGGGGGATGCTGGTGGATATCCTGGACCTTTTTACCGACAGTTTAGAAGGGGTGCGGTATCCGCTGGCGGTTTTTTCGGAACTGTTCCAGATGGCTCTGGGAAGTCTGGAACTGGGGCAAATCCCCAATATGATGGATCAGGTCATCGCCGGTTCTGCCGACCGCATCCGTCTTCGTTCTCCTCAGGTAGTTTTTGTCCTGGGGGTCAACGAGGGTGTTTTTCCCGCACCCTATAAGCCCTATGGCGTTTTTACCGACCAGGAGCGCAGCACCCTCATCGCCGGGGGGATCGAGCTTTCCAGCCCCGGAGGAGAATGGTCTTTGCTGGAGCGGTTTTATCTGTACAGCGCCTGCTGTGCTTCCCGCAAGGCTTTATATATCACCTGGGCAGCGTCGGATTTGCAGGGAGGGACAGCAGAGCCGTCCCTGGTGATTTCCCGCCTGCGGGAACTGGCTCCCCAGGCATTTTGTGGGGCGGAAGAACTGCCGGAGGCATTTTTTGTGGCCGACCTGTCCACTGCCCGCAGCCAGTACGCCCGAGTCTGCGGCACCGGCAGTCGGGAAGAGGCTTCTCTGCGCTGCTTACTGGAAAGGGCAGGAGCAGAAGACTTTGTCCGAAATATGGATGAGACCCGGACGGACAGCCCGGCGGAAGGCATTGTTCCGGATACGGCCGGAGAACTGCTCCATGGACAGATCCGGCTCTCTCCTACCCGGATCGAGGATTTTTACCGTTGCCCCTACAGTTTCCTCTGCAACAGTCTGCTGCGCCTGCGGCCCCGGAGAAGAGTGGCCTATACCCCTCTGGAATCGGGATCGGCCATCCACTATGTGCTGGAGCAGCTGCTGGGGGAGGTTGGAAGCGACGGCATCGGAAAGCTGGACGACCGGGAACTGAGGAAAAAGGTGGAGACGCTTCTGGAGCAATATATCCGGGCCATGGTCCCGGATGCTTCCCAGCTGGCCAGCCGGTTCCGTTACCAGTTTCGCCGGCTGGTGCTGGTCCTTTTTACCATTATCCGGCATATCGGACGGGAATTTGACCAAAGCCTCTTTACCGCTGCGGGGATGGAAGTCCCGGTAGGGCCGGAAGGGGAGGTGCATCCCCAGCCCCTGACCGCTGAAGACGGGACTCCGGTGATCCTCAGCGGAAAAATTGACCGGGTGGATCTTTTCCGTCAGGGAGATACCCGGTATGCCCGGGTGATTGACTACAAATCCGGCGGTAAGGACTTTCGCCTGGAAGATGTGGTGTACGGCCTGAATATGCAGATGCTGGTCTATCTGTTCAGCCTCTGTGATGATCCGAACAGCGCCTTTGGACCAGTGCGCCCGGCTGGAATTTTGTACATGCCGGGAAAGCTTTCCGCTGTGGAAACGCCTCCCGGCGCTGGTGAGGATGCAGCCCGGGAAGCGGTGGAGAACACACTGCGGATGAAGGGGATTCTTTTGGACGATGAAGCAGTTTTGCAGGCCATGGAGCGTGAGCTGGAGGGAAAATACATCCCGGCAAAACGCAAGCGGGGGTCCCATGAGCTGACAGCCTCCTCCCGGGTAAAAACGGCAGAAGAATTTCAAGCCATCCGCCAAATGGTGTACGACAATATCCGGGAGATGGCGACCTACCTTACCAGAGGCGAGGTAGAACCTATGCCGGTGCGCTCCTCCAGTCTTAACCCCTGCGATGTATGCGACTACGGCATCCTGTGCAACAACCAAAATACTTCCCGCTGCCGGGAAATTTCCGGAGCGGGAGATGGAGAGGAGGAGAACCATGGGTGAGATCCGTTGGACCCCGGAGCAGTCCCAGGCCATAGAAGGCCGGGGCGGTGATATTCTGGTATCTGCGGCCGCCGGCAGCGGAAAAACCGCCGTACTGGTGGAACGGGTGGTACGGGCCATCACCCGGGCGCAGGACCCAGTGGACGCCGACCGGCTGCTGGTGGTTACCTTCTCCAACGCTGCCGCCGCTGAGATGAAGCAGCGGATCTCCCGGCGGATTTGGGAAATGTGCCGCCAGTTTCCGGAGGACCGGCGGCTGGCACGTCAACAGATCCTGCTGGAATCCGCCCAGATCAGCACCATACATGCCTTTTGTATTACCCTGATTCGGGGATATTTTCAGCAGTTGGGAATCCCGGCGAATTTTCGCATTGGAGAGGAACAGGAACTGAATGTGCTGCGGATGCAGACCCTGCGGGAAATCCTGGAAGGAGAATATGCCGCCGGCGAAGAAGAATTTTATGATCTGGTGGAGCTTCTTTCCTCCGCCCGCAGCGACAGCAACCTGGAAAAAACCATCCTACGGTTGTACGATTTTGTCCGCAATCATCCTTTTTACCACGGGTGGCTGGACCGAATGAAGGCCCAGTATGACCCGAACCAGCCCCTGGAGCAGACCCCCTGGGCAGCGATCCTGCTGGAATATGCCCGGGAGGGGCTTGCTTATTGCGCCCGGCTGCTGGAAGAAACTCTGGCGGTATTGGCGGAAGATGCAGCCATGAATACCGCTTATGGACAGGCCTTTGCGGCTGATAAGAGCCTGGTGGAACGGCTCCTGAAGGAGATCGCCTCAGGAGAGTGGGAGAGATGCCGAAAAGCTTTCGAAGAAACCGCTTTTGGTCCGTTGGGACGTTTGCTGAAATATCCCGATGAGGCCAAAAAGAAGCTGGTCCAGTCCCGGCGGGATGAAGTAAAGAAAATCGTCAACAATCTGAAAAATGGTCCCTTTGCTTTTTCACAGACCGACTACGCCCGGGATATGGCACGGCTTCAGCCGCTGGTCTCCCGGTTGTTTGAGATCGTCAAGAAATTCGACCGGGCGCTGTCTGCCGCCAAGCTGGAGAGGGAACTGCTGGATTTTGGCGATTTGGAACACTATGCTCTGGAGCTTCTCTATCGGGAAGAAAAAGGAAAACAGGTGAAAAGTGATATAGCTTTACAGATGTCTTCCCGGTTTGAAGAGATCCTGGTGGACGAATACCAGGATACCAACCAGGCTCAGGAGATGATTTTTGAGGCGCTGTCCCGGGAAGGGGGCAATCGCTTCATGGTAGGAGATGTCAAGCAGAGTATTTATCGTTTCCGGCAGGCCCGGCCTGAAATTTTCCTGTCCAAAAAAGAATCTTTCCACCCATTTGATGGGGTACACTTTCCTGCCAAAATTGCCCTGAGAGCCAATTTCAGAACCAGAAACCAGATTACAGGGCTGGTCAATTTCCTGTTCGCCATGACCATGAATCCCACGGTGGGTGAAATGACGTATAGTCAGGAGGACCGGCTGGAAGCGGCTGCGGAATATCCGCCCGACCCTGGATGCGGGGTGCGGATGCAGCTGCTGGACCTTCCTCAGGGCGCTTCCCGGAGCGAGGGACTGGCCATGGAGGCTCAATGGGTGTCGGAAGAGATCCGCCGCCTGCTGGACAGTGGGATGACCGTGTCCGGCCGGGATGGGAGCCGCCCCCTGGAACCGGGAGATATCTGTATCCTGCTTCGCTCTCCCCGGGAAAAGGCGGAGATTTTTGAACAGGCTTTGTCCCGGATGCGGGTCAGCTGCTGGTCTGACCGGCAGGGCGGTTTTTTGGAGGCCAAGGAGATCGCTCCGGTCCTTTCCTACCTGCGGCTGCTGGGAAACCCTTTGCTGGATCTGGAATTGGCCCGGGTTCTCCGCTCCTATCTGTACGGCCTGTCCACCGACCGGTTGGCCGCCCTTCGGGCCAAAGGCAGGAATAAAAATCTTTTTCTCCTTTTGGAACAGCAAAGCGACGGAGAAAAAGTGCTGGAGCGATTCAAAGAGGATTATGCCCAGCTGCGGAAGATGGCGGCCGTTTCCTCAGCGGACCAGGTGGTGGCGGAGCTTTTCCGCCGGACAGAAGCTCTGAACAAGGCAAGAGTCCTGCCGGGAGGCGAAGAGCGGCTGGCCAATCTGCGGCTGCTGGGAGAATATGCGGTGTCCTACCGCAAGACAGGCGGCGGCAGTCTGGACGGATTTGTATCCTATCTTGCCGCTTTGGAAGAATATGGTTACGACCTGCCTGCCGCCTCGGTGGCCGGAAGGGACAGCGTGTCGGTCATGAGCGTTCACAAATCCAAGGGGCTGGAGTTTCCCGTGGTGTTTTTATGTGATGGAGCGGCCGCCTTCAATACCATGGATCTGGCGGCAGATACTTTGCTGCATCCGGATCTGGGTTTTGCCTGCATCCTGCGGGACAACCGGCACCTGCGTCAGCATAAAACCCTGCCTTATCTGGCTATGCGGACAGAAAACCACCGGGCCATGCTGTCGGAGGAGCTGCGGATCCTCTATGTGGCCCTGACCCGGGCCCGGGAACGCCTGTATATCACCGCAGCGGACCGGGGGCTTTCCCGGCTCGGCGCCGCCGCTGCAAAGCCCCTGTGCAACGGCGTGCTGGACCCCTGGGTGGTGCGCAGCGGGGGAAGTTATTATGATTGGCTGGCTGCGGCTCTGTGCCGCCACCATGATTTTGACAGCGGATTGCTGGATAGCCCCATTCCCATAGAAAAATCGGATCACAGCGAAGGACGGCTGCTGGTGTCGGCCTGCATCCCCGGAAAAAGCGAGGAAAAAACAGAGGAAGCATTCCGTCCGGAGCAGCCGCTGCCTCCCGCAGATGAGGAGGAGGTAGCGCGGTTGGAGCAGGTGCTGGCCTGGCGGTATCCCTATGAGGCAGATACGGTGACGCCCGCCAAAATATCGGTGTCCCAGCTGTCCAAGGAAGGGGTGGAAAGCCAATATTTCTTCGTCCGCAGGCCCAAGGCCCTGACGCGGCAGCAGCTTACACCGGCGGAACGGGGGATCGCCGCCCACAAATTCATGCAGTTTGCGGACTTTGCCACAGCAGCTGCTGACCCGGAGACGGAAATCCGCCGTATGCTGGCCCGGGGATTTCTCTCCACCCAGGAGGCGGAAATTATTGACCGGAAGGTGATCAGCCGCTTTTTCGAAAGTTCTGTGGGGCGGAGGATCCTGAATGCGGATCACGTTTTCCGGGAGATCCGCTTCCTTCGGGAGTTTTCTCCCCAAGAACTGCGGAAGATCGATCCGGACTTTCATATTGACGGCGCTACCGTGGTACAGGGTGTGGCGGACTGCGTCTTTATGGAAGGGACCCGGGGCGTGGTGGTGGATTATAAGACTGACCAGGTGCGGGATCCCGAGATCCTTCGCCTGAGATACAGCGGGCAGCTCCGGCTGTATAAAGCCATTCTGGAGGATTATCTCAATATTGAAATCGGCGAGATGCTGCTGTATTCCTTTGCGCTTTCCCGGGAAATACCGGTGCTGGACCCCTGAACAAACTTTCTGTGCAGCACCAGGAGGGTGGAAAAGTACAAGTTTTCGCAAAAAGCTTGTTTCGGGAAGGCAGAAATGGTATGATTATTCTGTAGGAGTGCTGGTGCAGGGAAATCGGAAAGCCTGGGGATGTGTGAGAAAAGAACCGTTTTTCAAGCAATCCATCCTTTTGGGAAAAATATCTCCCCGCGCCGGGATTGCCGGGAATTTGCCTTTCGGGCCTTGACAAACCCGCAAAGGGCTGGTATAGTATTGTAGTAAAACAAAGCAGAACCGTTTTGTCGTTCTCACCTTCCTGTACGGATGCACGGTAAGGTCAATACCGATGACACAGGGCAGCCTGTGTTTTTGGGTTGAGCGTGGACGACAGCAGCGTCCGCGCTTTGTGTTTTATGTGAAAAAATGGGAGGTGCTTTGCAATAGCCAACAAAGAACTGCAGATCAACGAGGAGATCCGCGACAAAGAAGTCCGCGTCATTGGCGGCGATGGGGAGCAGCTGGGGATCATGTCCGCCAGAGCGGCCCTGGATCTTGCCGTGGAGAGAAATCTGGATCTGGTCAAGATTGCCCCTCAGGCTCAGCCGCCCGTCTGCCGCATCATGGACTACGGTAAATATAAGTTTGAGCAGGCCAAACGGGATAAGGAAGCAAAGAAAAATCAGAAGGTCATCGAAATCAAGGAGATCCGTCTCTCCCTGAACATCGATACCCACGATTTTGAGACCAAGGTGGGTCACGCCAAGAGGTTCCTGTCCGGCGGCAACAGAGTAAAGGTTTCCATCCGTTTCCGGGGGCGTGAGATGGCTCATGCACAGCTGGGCAACGGAATCATGGAAAAATTTGCCCAGAGCTGCGCCGATTTCGGCTCGGTGGAAAAGGTGCCCAAGCTGGAGGGCCGCAGCATGATCATGTTCTTGGCGGCAAAGCCCGCATCCAACGCAAAGTAAAAACGATTGGGAGGAAATAAAAATGCCTAAGCTGAAAACTCATACCGGTGCTAAAAAGCGTTTCAAACTCACCAAGACCGGAAAGGTCAAGAGAGCCAAGGCCTACAAGTCTCACATCCTGAACAAGAAGGATACCAAGCGCAAGAGAGGCCTGCGTCAGGCTACCTACGCCGACAAGACCAATGTGGGCGCGCTGAAGCTCCTCATGCCCTACAGCAAGTAAGAAGGACCGGCGGTCACGCCGCGCAAAGACGAATTTTAACACCGAATAACGGAGGTATATAGATATGGCTCGTGTAAAGAGAGCGATGATGACCCGGAAAAGAAGGAAAAAGATCCTGAAGCTTGCCAAGGGCTACTTTGGCGCCAAGAGCACTCATTTTAAAATGGCCAAACAGGCCGTCAAAAAGTCCGGCAATTATGCCTACATCGGCCGCAAGCAGCGTAAGCGCGATTTCCGCAAGCTGTGGATCACCCGCATTTCCGCCGGCTGCCGTGCCAACGGCATGAGCTACTCTCAGTTCATGAACGGGATCAAGAAAGCCGGTATCAACCTCAACCGCAAAATGCTCTCTGAGCTTGCCATCAATGATGCGGCTGCCTTCACCAGCCTGGTGGAGAAAGCCAAGGCGGCTCTGTAAGCACCCTGAACGCCCGTGTCTTGCTTTGGATGCGGGCGTTTTTGAATTGTGGGAATCAGGAGAATTTAGGAAAGGCGGGTGCTACGATGGGGTGCATTACCTCCAGAGATAACCCCACAGTGAAGCTTTTCCGTGGCTTGTGCAGCGACCGCCGGGAACGTCGGAAAACCGGCCTTTTTGCCGCGGAAGGGCTGCGGCTCTGCCGGGATATTCTGCATTCCGGAACAGCGATCGTGACGCTGCTGTCCACCTCTCAGGCGCAGGAACGGTGGCCGGAGGATCTGGCCGCCCTTCAGGATGCGGCCGATACTTCTCTCACAATCAGCCCGGAACTGGCCGGGCATATTTCTGACACCCGAACCCCCCAGGGAGTATTCTGCATTTGCAGAATACCTTCGGAGCCGGTGTTCGAGCCGTCCTGTCAGGGACGCTATCTGCTGCTGGACGGCCTCCAGGATCCCGGCAATCTGGGCACCATTATCCGGGGGGCGGAAGCGTTTGGCATTACGGCGGTGATCCTGGCCGGATGCCCGGATCTGTATGCTCCCAAAGTACTGCGCAGCACCATGGGCAGCGCCTTCCGGCAGCCGGTATTCCGGACAGAGGTGCTCCCCGCGCTGATCGCCCGCCTGCGCACAGCAGGGATCCCCGTGTGGGCGGCGGCTTTGGATCGGGATGCCATTACCCCTCGGGAACTTCCCGAAGAGGGAGGAATGGCCCTGGTGGTGGGAAATGAAGGAAACGGGGTATCCCCACAGGTGCAGGAAGTCTGCACCGGAAAAGTTTATATTCCCATGTCTCCTCATATTGAATCGTTGAACGCAGCAGCTGCGGCTACGGTGCTGATGTGGGAAATGGGAGGACGGGGAAAGAGCGTTCCCTGAAAGCAGTAAGGAGGGAGAAGGGTGGAGGAAGCAGCTTATTGGATTTTGTTCCAAAGCGTTTTTGGTTGCGGCACCGCCCGCTCCCAGAAGGTCCTGGAGCAATATGGGCATCCTGGAGCAATTTTTGATACGCCGTATGCCCAACTGGCAGCCGGAGGCGGGTTTACCAAAGGGGAACTGGCCAGGTTGAGTGGGGCAACGGTTTCGGCAGCCCAGCAGGTGCTGGATCGATGTGCCCGACTGGGTTGCCGGGTGATTACCCCCTCCCATAAACTTTACCCTCGCCGGCTCGGGGAGATTTATGCCCCGCCGGCGGTGCTTTATGTACTGGGCGACGTGGAGGGGCTGGATGAAAGCTTGGCCATTGCCATGGTAGGAACCAGATCCCGCACCACTTACGGGCAGCGGGCCGCTTCTGATATTGCCGGAGGCCTGGCGCGGCAGGGTGTGGTCATTGTAAGCGGACTGGCCCTGGGGATCGATACGGACAGTCACGCTGCGGCCCTGCGGGGGTCTGGACGTACCATCGCAGTGCTGGGCAACGGCATTGATACCGTTTATCCTGCTGCCAACCGGGAGCTGCACCGGCAGATCCTGGAACGGGGCGGTGCGGTAATCACGGAGTTTCCGCCCGGCAGTGGTGTGCAGCCTTACCACTTTCCGATTCGCAACCGCATTATTTCCGGTCTGTGCCAGGGGACTGTAGTAGTGGAGGGAACGCGACACAGCGGCTCCCTGATTACGGCCGGACACGCACTGGCGCAGGGGCGGGATGTATTTGCCGTCCCCGGCAGTATTTATTCCCCCATGTCCCAGGCTACCAACTGGCTCATCTCCCAAGGGGCGATCCCGATATCCGGATGGCGGGATATTTTGTCGCAATACGAACATTTGATCGAGACGCCGGCAGATCCTTCTCCTCCCAAGAGCAGAGAAGGATTTGATAATATAGAAGTAAACGTATATAATAGGCAGAAGGGAAATGCCGCCAAGGAAAAAACAGGCTCCTCCCGAACAGAACAGCAGGTGCTGCCTGTCTGCCTGACTCCAAACCAACAAACAGTCTATCAGGTCCTGGAAGGGGAGCCGCTGGATGCCGATGCCATTACCGCCCGATGCGGATTGCCGGTGGGCTCCGTGCTTGCGGCCCTGACACAGCTGGAACTTTTGGGGCATATTCATGTACATCCCGGCAGGCGCTTCAGCCTGTAGAAATAACATTTTAGGTGGGTTCAAATGTCAAAGTTAGTCATTGTTGAGTCGCCGGCCAAAGCGACGACCATACAAAAATACCTGGGGAACGGCTATGAAGTCATGGCCTCCATGGGTCACGTCCGGGATCTGCCCAAAAGCAGGCTGGGCGTGGATGTGGACCATGACTTTGCACCCAAATACGAAAACATCAAAGGAAAAGAAGATCTTATCAAAAAACTGAAAGCTGCCGCCAAAAAAAGCGATGAGATTTATCTTGCCACTGACCCGGACCGGGAAGGAGAAGCCATCAGCTGGCACCTGGCTGAACTTCTGAAGGTAGACCTTAACAGCGAAAACCGGGTCACTTTTACTGAGATTACCCGCAGCGGCGTCAAAAACGGTATGGAGCATCCCCGCAAAATCGATATGCAGCTGGTGGATGCCCAACAGGCCCGGCGGGTACTGGACCGCATCGTAGGTTATAAAATCAGCCCCTTCCTCTGGAAAAAGGTGCGCAAGGGCCTTTCCGCAGGACGGGTGCAGTCTGTGGCGGTACGGATGGTGGTGGACCGGGAAGAACAGATCCGGGCTTTCAAGCCGGAAGAATACTGGTCCATTGACGCGCAGGTAGCCAAAAAGCAGGGGAAAAAGGCGGAGAAGAAGCCCTTTACCGCAAAATACTACGGCTGCGATGGAAAAAAGCAGGAAATCAAAAATGAGTCGGAAGCTCAGGCGGTTCTGGAGCAGGTAAAAGAGGCCCCCTTTGTGGTGGAAAGCATCAAAAAGGGTGTGCGGAAAAAATCTCCCGCGCCGCCTTTCATCACCTCCACCCTCCAGCAGGACGCCTCCCGGCGGCTGGGATTCCAAGCCAAGCGCGCCATGAAAGTGGCCCAGGAATTGTATGAAGGCGTGGAAATAGACGGCCTGGGTGCGGTGGGCCTTATCACCTATATGCGTACCGACTCTCTGCGTATCGCTGACGAAGCTTTGGCGGAAGCCGAAAAATTCATCAGTGCCACGTATGGAAAGGAATATGCCCTGGCCAAACCCCGTACCTTCAAAACCAAGAAGGGCGCACAGGATGCCCACGAAGCCATCCGCCCCACCATGATCGAACTGACCCCCGCAAAGGTGAAAGGAAATCTGACCTCCGACCAGTACAAGCTGTACAAGCTGATTTGGGAGCGGTTTATTGCCAGCCAGATGGCAAATGCCCTTCTCAACACGGTTTCGGCCGATATTTCAGCGGGCAAGCATCTGTTCAAAGCATCTGGATTTAACGTAAAGTTTGATGGCTTTACAGCTCTTTATGTAGAATCCACCGATGCAGCAGAGGAGGAAGAGACCCAGCTTCCGCCTCTGGAGGAGCAGGAAGTGCTGGAAGTGGCAGAGCTGAAACCCAACCAGCATTTTACTCAGCCGCCGCCGCGGTATACAGAAGCTTCGCTGATCAAAGAGCTGGAAGAAAACGGCATCGGACGCCCCAGCACCTATGCACCCACCCTTTCCACCATCCAGCAGCGAGGCTATGTGGAACGGGATCAGAAAGCCCTCAAGCCCACGGCTCTGGGCGAAGTGACCACCAAACTGATGAAAGAGCAGTTTCCCAAGATCGTCAACGCCAAATTCACCGCAGGCATGGAAGAAATGCTGGACGGTGTGGAAGACGGAAAGGTAAACTGGGTCAGCTTCATGGGGGATTTTTATAAAGATTTTGATGCGACCCTTAAAGCGGCGGACAAAAACATGGAAGGCACCAGGATGAAGGTCCCTGACGAGGAAACAGATGAGATCTGTGAGCTGTGCGGCCGGAAAATGGTAATCAAGCATGGCCGGTTTGGAAAATTTCTGGCCTGCCCCGGCTTTCCAGAATGCCGCAACACCAAGAAGCTGGTTCAAGCCACTGCCGGGACCTGCCCCATTTGCGGCAAGCGGGTTTTGGCCAAAAAATCCAAGGCAGGGCGGAACTATTTCGGCTGCGAGGATAATCCCAAGTGCGGCTTTATGACCTGGGATACGCCTTTGGCGGACAAATGCCCCAAATGCGGTTCCACCTTGTTCCAAAAAGGCGGAAAAGGAAAACTGGTTCACTGCCTGAAGGAGGGCTGCGGTTATGTCAGAGGCACGTCCGGCGATGAATAGTGCAACGGTGATCGGAGCCGGACTGGCTGGCTGTGAAGCAGCCTGGGCTTTGGCCTCCCGGGGCATTGCGGTGACGCTGCGGGAGATGAAACCCCATCAGTACAGCCCGGCCCACCACTATCCGGGGTTTGCAGAACTGGTCTGCTCCAATTCGCTCAAAGCTACACGGCTGATCTCCGCGGCAGGGCTGCTGAAAGAAGAGATGCGGCGCATGGGATCGCTGATTCTGGAATGTGCCGATGAGGCGGCTGTTTCGGCCGGCGGCGCGCTGGCAGTAGACAGGGAGAAGTTTTCCGACGCTGTTACCCGCAGGATTCTGGCCCATCCCGGAATCACAGTGGTCCACGGTGAGGTGACGGAAATTCCCGAGGGGCCGGTGATTATCGCCAGCGGGCCCCTGACCTCTCCCGCTCTTTCCGATGCCATTGGCGTGCTGTGCGGGGAAAAATACCTCAGCTTCTACGACGCTTCGGCCCCCATTGTGGCCTACGATTCTCTGGATCATCAGAAAACCTTTTTTGCCACCCGGTATGACCGGGGAGAAGCCGATTATATCAACTGTCCTTTTAACCAGGAAGAATATGAGCGGTTCTACGAGGCATTGGTTACTGCCGAAACAGTGGAATTGGCGCCTTTTGAGCGGGAATACTTTAAAGTATACGAGGGCTGTATGCCCATTGAAGTCATGGCCAAGCGGGGAAAGGACACGCTGCGCTTTGGGCCCATGCGGCCGGTGGGCCTGAAAGACCCCCGGACCGGCCATCGCCCCTGGGCAAATATCCAGCTGCGCCGGGACAACAGCGACGGCTCCTATTACAATATCGTGGGCTTTCAGACCAATCTCCGCTTCCCGGAACAAAAACGGGTCTTTTCCATGATTCCGGGACTGGAAAATGCCGAATTTGTCCGCTATGGGGTCATGCACCGGAACACATTCCTGGATTCTCCCCGGCTTCTGGACGCTACTTTCCGTCTGCGGCGGGAGAAACGGATCTCCTTTGCAGGCCAGATCACCGGCGTGGAGGGATATATTGAATCGGCAGCCAGCGGAATCGTGGCGGGGCAGGCACTGGCAGCCCGGCTGTCGGGAAGAGAGCCGGCGGCGCTTCCGGCAGAAACCATGACCGGCGCCCTGTGTGCCTATATCAGTAATCCGTCCGTGGAAGATTTCCAGCCCATGGGCAGCAATATGGGAATCCTGCCCCCCTTGGAGGAACGGGAGCGGAGCAAGGAAAAACGTTATGAAAAAATGGCCGGGCACGCTCTTGAGGCGCTGGAAGCCTGGAAAGAGAAGGAAAAGGGGGCTTTGACGGTATGAAGATCATTGTGGACGCCTTTGGCGGGGACAACGCCCCATTGGAAGTACTGAAGGGCAGCGCCCAGGCAGTCCGGGAACTGGGAGTGGAGATCCTCCTTACCGGCGACCGTGAAAAGATCCTGGCCTGCGCAAAAGAAAACCAGATCGATATGGCCGGGATGGAAATCGAAGATGCGCCGCTGGTGATGCCTGTGGAGGAAGACCCCATGAAGATCCTGCGGCAGTACAGCGGATCTTCCATGGGCCGGGGGTTTCAGCTGCTGGCCGACGGGCGGGGAGATGCCTTTGTCAGCGCCGGCAGCACCGGCGCGATAGTAGCGGGAGCCTGCTTTATTGTCAAGCGGATCAAGGGCATCAAAAGGGCAGCTATCGGTACCGTCATCCCCAACGACAGCGGATGCTATCTGTTGCTGGACTCCGGAGCCAACAAGGAATGCCGTCCCGAGACTTTGCGGCAGTTTGCCGTGATGGGTTCCGCCTACATGAGCAAGCTTTATGGCATCGAGCAGCCCCGGGTGGGCCTGGTAAATATCGGCACCGAGGAGAACAAGGGCACCGACCTGCAGATCGAAGCCAACAAACTCCTCCGGGAGACGGCGGGCATCCGGTATGTGGGAAATGTGGAAGCCCGGGAGATTCCTTTGGGCGGATGCGATGTAGCGGTATGCGACGGTTTTACCGGCAATGTGATCCTCAAGCTTACCGAGGGCCTGGCCAAGATGTTTTCCCATCAGATCAAATCCATGATGATGTCCTCCCTGGCCACCAAGATGGGGGCACTGCTCCTTTCCGGCGGTCTGCGGGGCTTCAAAAAGAAGCTGGACTACAAGGAGCACGGCGGCGCCATGCTGCTGGGAGTCCGCAAGCCTGTCATCAAGGCCCACGGCAGCTCCGACGCCCGGGCCTTCAAGAACGCCATCCGTCAGGCGGCAAGCTGTGCTGAAAACAACATCGTGGCGGAGATCGAAGCCGGTGTGGAGGCCATCCGCGCCCAGTCGGAAGAAGAAGACTGAACCATATTTTATTTAAAAAAGAAAAACCGGAGGGACCAGAATGACCCTGGAAGAAAAAATCGGATATAAATTTCAAAATGAAAAATACCTGCGCCGGGCCCTGACCCATTCTTCCTTCTCCAACGAATCCAAGGATAAGCCGGAGAGCAATGAAAGGATGGAGTTCCTGGGGGATGCGGTGCTTTCTCTGGTGGTGTCCGACTATATCTTCCACCGCTATCATCTGGACGAAGGGGACCTGACCAAGATCCGGGCCTCCATCGTTTGTGAAAAGTCCCTGTTCCGGTTCGCCCAGGAGATCGGCCTGGGGGACGAACTGCTGCTGGGCCGGGGAGAAGAGCAGATGGGAGGGCGCACCCGTCCTTCGGTGGTTTCCGACGCTTTTGAAGCGCTCATCTGCGCCATCTATCTGGATGGCGGGCTGGATCCGGCGGCGCGCTTTATCCTCCGCTTTGCTCTGGAGGAACTGGAGGAAACAGACCGGCACGCTTTTGTGGACTACAAAACCCGCCTGCAGGAAATCATTCAGCAGAACCCAGAGGAGAAGGTCACCTATGTGCTGGTAAAGGAAGAGGGGCCGGACCACGACAAGCACTTTGAGGTGGAGGTGCGGCTTAACAGCAACGTCATCGGCCGGGGCCGGTCGGGCAGCAAAAAGGGAGCGGAACAGCTGGCTGCCAAGGAAGCTCTGGAGTTGATGGGACAGAAGTGATGCACGCCAATATCCCCATCTTTGTTCCCCATGCCGGCTGTCCCCATCAGTGCAGCTTCTGCAACCAGCGGACCATTTCTGGCCAGCTCCGCATCCCCGGAGCGGAAGAAGTCCAAAAGTTATGTTCCACCGCGTTGGCAGGGCTTCCCCAGGGTTTCCGGCAGGTAGAGATCGCCTTTTTCGGCGGAAGCTTTACCGCCATTCCCCGGGAGTCCATGATGGCGCTGCTGGATGCGGCCACCCCGTTTCTGCAAGACCCGCGGGTGACGGGGGTCCGGGCTTCCACCCGGCCTGATGCGGTGGACCCCCAGGTGCTGGAGCTGCTGCAGGCGCGGGGCGTTACAGCCCTTGAGTTGGGGGCCCAGAGCATGTATAATGAAGTACTGGAACGCAACGGCCGGGGCCACACTGCCCAGGATGTGGAGAAGGCCGCCCGGCTGATTCAGGGCACGGGCATCTCCCTGGGGCTTCAGATGATGACGGGGCTTTGGGGCAGTTCCCCGGAAATGGATCTGGAAACAGGGCGGCGCCTGGCGGAACTGGAACCGGATACCGTACGAATCTACCCCACGGTAGTCCTGCGGGGGACGGAACTGGAGCGGAAGATGCTTTCCGGAGAATATGCGCCCCCCGACCTGGAGGAAACGGTGGAGACCGCCTCACGGTTGCTGGAACTGTTTGAGGGCCGGGGGATCCGGGTCATTCGTCTGGGCCTCCAGGCTACTGAACTGCTGGAAAGCGAGGCGGTGGGCGGAGCATACCATCCCGCTTTGGGGGAGCTTTGCCGGAGCCGCATCTGGCTGCGGCGGCTGCAGCGGGATCTGGCGGCGGGCGGCCCCCGGCCGGTGACCCTTCGGGTAAGCCCACGGCAGGTTTCCCAGATAGTGGGGCAGCGCCGGTGTAATCTGAGCATTCTGGAAAAGACGGGATATTCCGTCCGTTTGCATGTTGACCCTTCTCTGGAGGAAGGCTATCAAATCAAGGAACAGGAGGTGTCCGTTTGAAGCTGAGAGGCATCGAAATGCAGGGATTCAAATCCTTTGCGGATCGAACCAAATTGACCTTCGATGACGGGATTACCGCCATCGTCGGTCCCAATGGCAGCGGTAAAAGCAACGTCAGCGACGCTGTCAAATGGGTGTTTGGCGAACAGTCCAGCAAATCCCTGCGGGGCACCAAAATGGAAGATGTTATTTTTGGCGGCACCCAGTCCCGAAAGCCCCAGGGCCTGGCCTGGGTTTCTTTGACCATCGACAACGCCGACCGCAGTATCCAGGTGGACAGTGATGAAGTCATCATCACCCGGAAGCTTTACCGCAGCGGAGAAAGTGAATATCGGATCAACCAGAATCCGGTCCGTCTCAAGGACATCTACGAGATTTTTATGGATACAGGGCTGGGGCGGGACGGTTACTCCATTATTGAACAGGGAAAGATCGCTGAGATCGTCAGCGCCAAAAGCACCCAGCGCCGGGAGATTTTTGAGGAAGCGGCGGGAATCTCCAAATTCCGCTACCGCAAGGGAGAAGCAGAAAAGCGTCTGGCCCAGGCGGAAGAGAACCTGGTGCGGCTGCGGGATATCATGGGTGAGCTGGAAAGCCGGGTGGCTCCCCTGAAGGCCCAGGCGGAAAAAGCCCAGCAATTCCTGGTGTACGCCCAGGAAAAAAAGGGACTGGAAATTTCTCTGTGGCTGGAAACGCTGGAAAAACTGCGCCGGCAGATCCGGGAGCAGGAGGACAAAATCCTCATTGCCCGCAGCGACCGAACCGCCGCCCAGAATCAGCTGGATGAGATTGAGGAAAGCCTGGAACAGCTGACCCGGAAGGTACAGGACTGCGCCGTCTACATAGACCGGAAGCGGGGCGAGATCCGGGCGGCGGAAGAGATGATTTCCGGCGCCCAGGTCCAGATCGCCGTAAAAGAAAACGATATCAGCCACAATAAGGCTACTCTGGAGGATCTCAGGAAAGAGCTGGAAAACAGCACAGCGTCTTCTGCGGATTTTGATCAGCAGATGGCCGCCAAGGAGTCCCAGATGGAAGCCCAGGAGGCTCAGCTGCAGTATGTCCGGGAGAAAATCCGGGAGCTGCAGCAGGAATTGCAGCGGAGCCAGGACGCTCAGGATGCCCTGGCAGCCCGGACGGGGGCACTGGAACTGCAGCGGGAAGAGTTCCGTGAGAGTATCGCCAGGGCCCGGATCTCCAGTGAGACCGCCGCGACGCTGGCAGCAGAGACGCTGGAACGTTTGGAAGCGTTGCGGCGCCAGGCAAAAGAGAAGGATGAACGGCTGGCGGCTCTTCGGGAGGAACAGAAGGATCGGAAAGCCTTTACGGAGGAACTGACCGACACCATTGAAGGGCTGAAAAATACCCGGAACGGTTACGCTTTCAAGCTGGCGGGAAGAGACGAAAAGCTGGCCGCTTTGGAAGAGAAGCAACGCGGCTACGAAAAGGCCGCCGGGGAAAAGCTCCAGCGGGCCCAGGTCCTGTCTGACCTGGAGAAAAATATGGAGGGCTTTTCCGGAAGCGTCAAGGCTGTTATGCGCAGCGCAGCGCAGGGAGCGGTTCGAGGCGTGGTGGGACCGGTATCTACCCTTATCTCTGTGGAACGGGAACACAGCACCGCTGTGGAAATCGCCCTGGGAGCGGCTCTGCAAAATATTGTGGTGGAGGACGAAAGCACCGCCAAACGGGCTATCTCCCTGTTGAAGGAGCAGAAAACAGGAAGATGCACCTTTCTGCCTTTGTCCACGATCCGGGGCAATCGTATCCGGGAAGCTTCTCTGGAAAAGCATCCCGGATATGTGGGAATTGCCTCAGAGCTGGTAAAATGCGAAGAGAAATACCGATCTATCATAGAGAGCCTTTTGGGCCGTGTGGTGGTGGCGGACGACATTGACAGCGCGGTGGCCATGGGCCGCATCTGCGGGCATCGGTGGCGGATCGTTACCCTGGATGGTCAGGTGGTCAACGCCGGCGGCTCCCTCACTGGCGGTTATGTGGCCAAAAGCGCCAGCATCCTCAGCCGAAAGAATGAAATTGACCGACTCCGCGCCGACGCCCGGGAACTTTCCGAGCAGGCTGCGGCTGTGGAAGAGCAGGCAGAAGCGGTCCGCAGGGAAACTGCCCAGATCCGGGCGCTGTTGGACGGGGTGGACGCGGAGTACAAAACTGCCAATGAGGACCTCATCGGCGCCGCTGCCGAGCTGCGCCGGGTGACTATGGCGGTGGAGGAAGCAGAGAGGCTCAGCGAAGAGGGCCTCCGGGAGTTTGATGCCCTTACCGCAAAGGTGGAGGAACTGAAAAACCAGAAGCTGACCTCTGCCCAACTGATCGAAAAGTTGACCGGAAACTGCGACAAAATCACGGAAGACCTGGCGGCCGCGGGGGAAGAGCGGGAAAAGCTGGCGGAAGAAATCGCCAGCAAGACCCAGCTTCTTTCTGACCGGCAGGTTGCGTTTGCATCTTCAGACAAGGATCTGGAAGCCCTGCGCACCGCGTTGGAGAACCTCCGGTTGCAAAAAGAGGGAAACGCCTCCCGCTTGGAAGAACTCCGCGGCCAGATTTCTACCTTGGAAGAGCGCAATCACGGCATCCTGGAGGAAATCGAGGGAATCCGAAGGGCCGCCGCTCAGAGCCGGGAAGATGTGGAACGCCTCAATGGAGAAATCGCGGCCAAAATGAAGGAGAGAGAGGCTGCGGAGGGAGAGACTACCCAACTCCGGCAGAGTGAGAAAGAGCTGAACAGCCAGCGGGAGAAGGCGGCAGGTGAAGCCGCCCGGCTGGAGGAACGGCTCAGCGCCCTCAACGGCGAAAGCGACGGCATTGCCAAAAAGATGTGGGAGGAGTATGAACTGACCCGGACAGAAGCGGTTCAGGCAGCCATCCCCATTGAGGATCCTGTCGCTGCCCAGCGTCGGTTGGGAGAGCTGAAGAACAAGATCCGTGCGCTGGGTTCGGTGAACCTGGGAGCCATTGAGGAGTTCCGGGAAGTTTCTGATCGGTATGGCTTCATGAAGAGCCAGATGGACGATGTGGAAAAATCCAAAAACGAACTGCAGCGGATGATCACGGAACTGTCCGCCCAAATGACCAGTATTTTTCTGGACAAGTTTGACCGGATCAGCCGGAACTTTTCTGAGATTTTCCGGGAGCTTTTCGGCGGCGGCAAGGGAGAGCTGAAGCTGACAGACCCCTCCGATGCGCTGGAAACCGGCATCGACATCTATGTCCAGCCTCCTGGAAAAATCATTAAAAACCTTTCCGCCCTTTCAGGCGGCGAGCAGGCCTTTGTGGCCATATGCATTTATTTTGCCATTCTCAAGGTCAGCCCCGCCCCCTTTGTTCTCATTGACGAGATCGAAGCCGCCCTGGACGATGTTAATGTCACAAAATTTGCCGCCTATCTCCGGCGCATGACCGACAAAACCCAGTTTATCTCCATTACCCACCGTCGGGGCACCATGGAGGAAGCCGATGTCCTTTACGGCGTTACCATGGAGGAAGAGGGCGTTTCCAAGCTGCTGCGTCTGGATGTGGGTGAGCTGGAGGAGCGGCTGAAACTGAGTCTCAAATAATAAGCGCCGCGTCTGCCGCGGCAGGGAGGTTCCCATATGGGCTTTTTCAATTTTCTTACCCGGGGTCTCAAGAAAACCCGGAACAACCTCTCCATGCAAATGGAGAACATATCCGGGAAAATTACTCCTGAAACGCTGGAGGAGTTGGAAGAAATTCTGGTCCTGTCCGATGTGGGGGTACGCACTGCCGGACGGATCTGCTCCATGCTGGATGAGCGGGTACGCAAGGGCGCTGATGCATCCCGGCTTCGGGAGCAGCTGCGGGATGTGATTGTGGAGATCCTTTCCCCCGATCAGGGGCTGGATCTGAGCGGCAAACCGGCAGTGGTGCTGGTGGTGGGAGTCAATGGGGTGGGGAAGACAACCACCATCGGCAAATTGACTCATTATCTGAAGGCCCAGGGACATTCGGTGCTGTTGGGGGCTGCGGATACCTTCCGGGCCGCCGCTGCCGAACAGCTGGAGATCTGGGCCCGGCGCAACGAGTGCCAGATGATCCGGCACGCCGAAGGCTCCGACCCGGCCGCGGTGGTGTTTGACACCCTTTCCGCAGGGAAGGCCCGGGGCGCGGATGTAGTGATCTGTGATACCGCCGGACGCCTGCACAATAAAAAGAACCTGATGGACGAGCTGGAGAAAATCGGGCGGGTCATCGCCCGGGAAGCTCCGGAAAGCAGCAAAGAGGTTTTGCTGGTGTTGGACGCCACCACCGGCCAGAACGGCCTGAATCAGGCCCGGGAATTTGCCCAGGCATGCGGGGTTACCGGTATTGTGCTTACCAAGCTGGACGGCACCGCCAAGGGCGGAGTGGTCATCGGGATCCGGGATCAGTTGGGACTGCCTATCAAATTTGTAGGAGTAGGGGAGCAGATTGACGATCTGAAGCCTTTTTCGGCCTACGATTATGCCACCGCCCTGCTTTTTGATGAAGAGGAGACAGAAAAATGAGGATCATTGTGGCTACCCGCAATCAGGGAAAACTGAAAGAATTTGAACGGATCCTTTCCCCTCTGGGTTACCAGGTGGTGGGCCAGGAAGAGGTATGCCCCGGTGTGGAGGTGGAGGAGGACGGCGTTACCTTTGCAGAAAACGCCTATAAAAAAGCCCACGAAATTTTTCTGCGCACCGGATTGCCTGCCATTGCCGATGACTCGGGGCTGTGCGTGGACGCTTTGGGCGGGGCCCCGGGGGTCTTTTCCGCCCGGTATGCCGGGGAGCCTCACAGTGACGAAGCGTGCAACCGAAAGCTGCTGAAAAATCTGGAGGGAGTTCCGGCGGAGCAGCGTACCGCCCGGTTTGTATCAGCGATCTGCTGTGTTTTTGGAGAAGGGGATACACTGGCCTGCGAGGACAGCTGTGAGGGCACAATCGGCTTTGAGCCCCGGGGCACCGGCGGCTTTGGCTATGACCCGCTGTTTCTGGTGGGAGAAAAAAGTTTTTCGGAGCTGAGCGGTGAGGAGAAGGATGCCGTCAGCCACAGAGGGAAGGCGCTGAGGACCTTTGCCCGAATGATGAAGGAGAGAAAAGAGCATTGTTGACATCAAAAAACCGCGCCAAGCTAAGAAGCCTGGCAAATACAACCGAATCCATCCTGCAGGTGGGAAAGGGGGGCGTGGGCGCCCAGGTGGTGGTCCAGGTAAATGACGCCCTGGAAGCCCGGGAACTGATCAAGCTGACGGTTCTGGAAACCTGCCCCGACTCCGCCAAAGAGGTGGCTGCCCAACTGGCGGGAGATACCGATGCCGAGGTGGTCCAGGTGATTGGAAGAAAAGTAACGCTGTACCGCCGCAATCCCAAGAAGCCGGTGATCCTTTTTGACTGACCGGAGAGAAATTCCGGCCATGTCGCCTGAAGGAGGCAAAAAATGGAACCGCTGATTTTATACGGAGGGACCTTTAACCCCATCCATCTGGGACATATGGGGATCTGCGCCAAGGTCCACGAAAAATTTCCCACGGGAACCATCCTGCTGATGCCCACTGCACGGCCTCCTCACAAAACCGACCGGGAGGTCATCTCAGGAGAACATCGGCTGGCCATGTGCCGCATTGCCGCCCGCCCTTTTCCTTATCTTCAGGTAGATCGCTATGAGCTGGATCAGGGCGGAAAAAGCTATACCATTGATACGCTGCTCCATCTGCGGGAACTCTTTCCCCAACGTCCTATCTATCTGCTGATTGGGACTGATATGTTCCTCACCTTTCGTCAGTGGCGAAGGTGGCAGGAAATCGGAAAGCTGGCGGTGCTGGTGGTGGCTTCCCGCCAGCGGGATGACCGGGGAGATCTTCTGGAGACACAGCGGGACCTGGCAGGAGACGGGATTCGTTCCCTGCTGCTGGACAATGAGGTACAGGAGATTTCCTCCACACAGATCCGCCGGACCCTGGCCCGGGAACGGACCTGCAGCCAGCTGCCGGACGGCGTGCTGGAGTATATCCTGGAACACGGACTCTACACCGGAGATTCACCGGCCTGGGATCGGGAAGCACTGCGCCGGATCGTGCGGGATATGGTGGATCCACAGAGGTACCGGCATACCCTGGGGGTGGAACGGCAGGCGGAACGGCTGGCCCTGAAGTTCGGAGAGAATCCGGAAAAGGCTGCGGTGTGCGGGATCCTTCATGATATCTGCAAAAATATGCCCCCGGAGCGGATGTTGCAACTTATCACAGATGATGGTATAATGACCGAAAATCGGTCTGTGGCGGCTGATGAGAAGGAATGCGCTCCCAAAACGGGCAGTGACATTCCCTTTTCCCGGCAGCCCCAGCTGCTTCACAGCTATGCCGGCGCCGCCTATCTGAGGCTGGAAATGGGGATCTCCGACCCGGATATCCTTAATGCGGTCCGGTACCATACCACGGGCCGGGGCGGCATGAGCAAATTGGAAAAAATCGTATATCTGGCTGACCTTACCTCGGAGGACAGGGACTATCCCGATGTGGATCAGGTGCGGAAACTGACCTGGTCGTCTCTGGAAGAGGGGATGAAATATTCTCTTCAGTATATCGTGGGACGCCTCGCCCGGGAGGGAGGATTTCTGTGCCGGGATACGGTGGAAGCCTATAATGAAGCCTGCGGTTATCCGCGGGCATCCAATGGAGGAGCATAAATGAATAAACCAAATTCCTCAGAAGAGCTGGTCCGGGAAATCGTCAAAATTCTGGACAGCAAAAAGGCACTGGATATCACGGCCATCCAGATCAAGGACCTGAGCACCATCGGAGACTATTTTGTGGTGGCCTCCGGCAACAGCGGCGCGCAGGTAAAGGCTCTGGCGGAAGAGGTGGATGAGAAGCTTTCCGCCCTGGGCATCCAGCCCAAGCGGGTGGAGGGTTATCAGACCTGTCTCTGGATTCTGATGGACTACTATGACGTCATTGTCCATATCTTCAACAAGGAAACGCGGGAATTTTACGGCCTGGAGCGGCTTTGGTCCGACGCCCCCAAAATGGATGTTTCTCACTTGCTTACCGAGGACTGATCCTGCGCTGCAAGACCTTTGGTTCAGGTGAATTTTGATAAGAGGGTGAATCTTTTGAGATACGACTTCAAGGAAATCGAAAAGAAATGGCAGGACCGCTGGGATGCGGAGCATTCCTTTGCGGCTACCAACGACTACACCAAGCCCAAATATTACGCTTTGGTGGAGTTTCCGTATCCTTCCGGCGCCGGACTGCATGTGGGACATCCCCGTTCCTATACCGCCCTGGACATCGTGGCCCGCAAGCGCCGGCTGGAGGGGTATAACGTTCTGTATCCCATGGGCTGGGACGCATTCGGTCTGCCTACCGAAAACTATGCCATCAAAAACCACATTCATCCCGAAAAGGTGACCCACAGCAATGTGGCGCGCTTTAAAAGCCAGCTGAAGGCCCTGGGGCTTTCCTTTGACTGGGACCGGGAAATCAACACGACCGATCCTTCTTATTATAAATGGACTCAGTGGATCTTCCTCCAGCTGTTCAAGAAGGGCCTTGCCTATAAAAAGGAAATGGCCGTCAACTGGTGCACCTCCTGCAAGTGCGTCCTGGCCAACGAAGAGGTGGTGGGAGGCGTCTGTGAGCGGTGCGGCAGCGAGGTGGTCCGCAAGGTCAAGAGCCAGTGGATGCTCCGGATCACAGAGTACGCTCAGCGCCTGATCGACGATCTTGACCTGGTCAATTACATCGACCGGGTCAAGGCATCCCAGATCAACTGGATCGGCCGTTCCACCGGTGCGGAGGTTACCTTCGGCACTACGGCGGGGGATGAGCTGATCGTCTATACCACCCGGCCGGATACTCTCTTTGGCGCTACCTATATGGTGATTTCTCCTGAACATCCCTACATTGAAAAATGGGCGGACCGCATCGGCAACATGGATCAGGTCCGGGAGTATCAGGAAGCCTCCGCACGGAAATCAGATTTTGAACGCACCGAGATGGCCAAGGAAAAAACCGGCGTCCGTTTGGATGGGGTTCAGGGAATCAATCCGGTCAACGGCAAAGAAATCCCCATTTTTATTTCGGATTATGTGCTGATGAGCTACGGCACCGGCGCCATCATGGCGGTACCTGCCCATGATACCCGGGACTGGGAATTTGCCAAAAAGTTTGGCCTGCCCATTATCGTGGTGGTCAAGGGCGGAGATGTGGAAAAGGAAGCCTTCACCGACTGCGAAACCGGGGTGATGGTCAATTCCGGTTTCCTGGACGGCCTGAGCGTGGAGGAAGCTAAGAAAAAGATTACCCAGTGGCTTTCCGATCATGGCAAAGGGCACCCCAAGGTCAACTATAAACTGCGCGACTGGGTATTTTCCCGCCAGCGGTACTGGGGCGAGCCCATTCCCATCATTATCTGCCCCAAGTGCGGATATGTCCCCCTGGATGAGAGCCAGCTGCCCCTGACCCTGCCCGATGTGGAAAGCTATGAGCCCACCGATAACGGTGAATCTCCCCTGGCGCATCTGACCGACTGGGTCAATGTGGAATGCCCCCATTGCCACGGCCCCGCCCGGCGTGAGACGGATACCATGCCCCAGTGGGCTGGTTCGTCCTGGTACTTTATGCGGTACTGCGACCCCCACAACGACGGGGAGCTGGCCTCCCGGGAAGCCCTGGATTACTGGCTGCCGGTGGACTGGTATAATGGCGGTATGGAGCACACCACACTGCACCTGCTGTACTCCCGGTTCTGGCACAAATTCCTTTATGACATTGGCGTGGTGGGAACTCCCGAGCCTTATGCCAAACGTACCAGCCACGGCATGATCCTGGGTGAAAACGGGGAAAAGATGAGTAAGTCCAAGGGCAATGTCGTCAATCCCGATGATATTATCAATGAATACGGCGCGGATACCATGCGTCTGTATGAGATGTTTATCGGCGATTTTGAAAAAACTGCCCCCTGGAATACTTCTTCCATCAAAGGCTGCAAGCGGTTCCTGGAGCGCGTAGCCGGCTTGCTGGATATCATGACCGAGGAAGAGGGATACTCCCGGGAGCTGGAGAGTTCTTTCCATAAGCTAATCAAAAAGGTCACGGAGGATATTGAGAACCTGAAATTCAATACGGCCATTGCCGCCATGATGACTGTTCTCAACGAAATCAGCGATAAGGGAAGCATCACCCGGTGCGAGCTGCGCACCTTCATTACGCTTCTCAATCCCTTCGCTCCCCACCTGACCGAAGAGATGAACCAGCAGATGGGCGCGGATGAGATGCTTACCAAAGCCCGGTGGCCTGAGTATGATCCTGCCAAATGCGTGGATGACCAGGTAGAAATCGTCATTCAGGTCTGCGGTAAAATCAAGGCCCGCATGACAGTGGCGGCAAACAGCACCCAGGATGATGTAAAGGCGAAAGCCTATGCAGACCCGTCCGTGGCTGCTGCCCTGGAAGGCAAGCAGGTGGTCAAAGAAATATTTGTTAAGGGTAAGCTTTATAACATCGTGGCAAAATAACACAGAGATGGCAGATGCATAAATTCCGTACGATGAAGAACGGGTATTGTATCAAGAGAAATTGTACAAAGCACTTGACATTTCCTGGACGGTTATTGTATAATCAGTGGTGTTATCCTGCATTTTGTGCGTGGATATAACTCCTGCCGTGTGGCGTGGGGAGGGAATTTGTAATGGCTGAGATCAGAGTTAAAGATAACGAGTCTCTCGACAGCGCTCTGCGGCGCTTCAAGAGATCCTGCGCCAAGTCTGGAGTCCTGGCGGAGGTTCGCAAGAGAGAACATTATGAGAAGCCTTCTGTCAAGCGCAAGAAGAAGTCTGAGGCTGCTCGTAAGCGCAAGTTCAAATAATTTGCGGAAAAGTTTTCGGATGGCGGGCGCGGAATGCGTCCGCCGTTCTCTTTGTCCGGCGTGGGGCGGCATTCACCTCTGTTTTGCCGAGAAGTGCAAAAGACGGCTGCTTTCAGGCATCCAATGAAGCGGACCGTTGCTGCAGAAAAACCGATGGTAGGGCATCCCCAAGGGAATTGCTTGCAGGACGAGGCCATTAAGGAGCGCAAAGGGCAAAATACGATGCTTTGATGCTTTTATGATGCGTTCCCACCCAGAGCCCTTTTAGGGCAGATACAACCCCGGTTGGACGGGGATACTGATTTGCTCCGGAACAGGAGGAACGAGGGTGTCTCTGTTTTACCCCCATTGCGATTTTAAAAGGATCTATGATATTCCCGCCGACTTTTGGAAGGAAAAAGGGATTACGGCGCTGCTGCTGGATGTGGACAATACCCTGACCACCCATAATAACCCGGTTCCTCATGAGCGGGTACTGGAGTGGCTGGAGACCCAGCGCCGAGCCGGGCTGCGGCTGATGATCCTGTCCAATAATCGTTCCGAGAGGGTGGAGCCTTTTGCCCGGGAACTTGGGCTGGAATATATTGCAGGGGCAGCCAAGCCGCTGCCGGGAAAACTGAGACATGCATTGGCAGCTTTGGGGGTTCGCCCTACAGAAGCAGCCCTGATCGGGGATCAGATTTTTACCGATGTGCTGTGCGGCAGGCTTTCCGGATGCCTTGCGGTTCTGGTAGAGCCGATTTCTCCCGAGGCGGGGAGGTTCTTCAGGGCAAAAAGGCGGCTGGAAAAAGGGATCCTCCGGCGCTACCGGAAGAAAAAGGGGAGGAGCGAAGGATGATCTGGTTTGGACCGGCGGGCAGCGGCGACAGCTTTGCGGCTCAGGGATACAAAAAAACATTTCAGATGCCTCAGTACCTGGAAAAAATGGGGCTGAACGCCTATGAGTATCAGTGTGGACACGGCGTGCGGGTAAGTGAGGAAAACGCCCTTCGTCTCCGGCAGGAGAGTGAAGCACGGGGGATTCGGCTTTCTCTTCACGCCCCCTATTATATTTCGTTATCCAGCGCCGAAAAGGAAAAACGGGACGCCAGCATCCGTTACATCCTGGATTCCGCCCGGGCGGCCCGGCTCATGGGCGCCGGCCGGGTGGTGGTCCACAGCGGTTCCTGCGCCAAAATGTCCCGGGAGGAGGCCCTGAGCCTGGCAAAGGACACTCTTTCCCGTGCTTTGGCGGCAATGGACGAAGAGGAGCTGGGAGACATCACCCTTTGCCCGGAAACTATGGGAAAGCTGAACCAGCTGGGAACACTGGAGGAGGTTCTGGAACTGTGCGGCGTGGATGAACGGCTCCTGCCCTGTGTGGATTTCGGTCACTTGAACGCCCGTACGCTGGGAGGCCTGCGGCAGCGGTCAGATTATGCCGCGGTATTTGCCGCCATGGCGGACAAGCTGGGCCTGGACAGAGCCAGGCGGTTTCACGCACATTTTTCCAAGATCGAATATACCCCCGGAGGCGGGGAAAAAAGGCATTTGACCTTTGCAGATACAGTTTACGGTCCCGATTTTGAACCGGTGGCGGAACTGATCCTGCAATACAATTGCAGTCCGGTGATTATTTGTGAATCTGCCGGGACCCAGGCGGAAGACGCTGCCGCCATGCGGGATATTTACCGGGCCGCCGCCCGGGAGTTCCGGGATTAAAATTGAAGATTTTGGTCAAAATAGCATGAGATGGAAGTAAGAGGGGATTTGACGATGAAAGACAGAATTCAGGAACTGGTGCGCCGGCTTCCCCAAGGGATCGACGCGGTGCTGGTAACATCCTCCTGCAACCGGTATTACTTTACCGGGATGCGGTCCTCGGCAGGAACGCTCCTCATTACCCGGGAAAAGAGTTATTTTATCATTGACTTCCGGTACATTGAACTGGCAAAACGGGTTGTCCGCAATTGTGAGGTCATTCTGCAGGATGATTTGAACCGGCAGCTGGAAGAACTGATGAAGCGTCATGGCATCCGCAATGCCGCCGTAGAAACCAGTTATCTTACTATGGGAGGATACAATGCCTTTGTGCGGGATCTCCCCGGCGTGGAGATCCTCCCCGGGGAAGAGGCGGACAAGGCCATCTTGGCTTTGCGGGCCGCCAAGGACCAAGAAGAGCTGGCCAATATCCGGGCTGCACAGAAAATCGCGGAAGAGGGCTTTCTGCACATCCTCAACTACATCCGTCCGGGTCTGACCGAGCGTCAGGTGGCCATCGAGCTGGAGCATGAAATGCTGATCCGGGGAGCAGAGGGCCTGTCTTTCAGCACCATCTGCGTATCCGGCGTCAACTCCAGCCTGCCCCATGGAGTGCCCGGCGAAAAAGCTATCTGTGCCGGAGACTTTGTGACCATGGACTTTGGCGTCAAAATCAACGGCTACTGCTCTGATATGACCCGCACCATCGCTGTGGGACATGTCACTGATGAAATGGCCAGGGTTTATGATACGGTCCTCAGCGCGCAGCTGGCAGCTCTGGATATTGTCCGTGCGGGAGTTCCCTGCGTGGAAGTGGATGCGGCGGCCCGGAACCTGATTGACGCTGCGGGATATAAAGGATGCTTCGGCCATGGCCTGGGCCATTCCCTGGGGCTGGAGATCCACGAAGATCCCCGTTTTGCACCCAAGTCCCAGGCGGTTTGCATCCCCGGGATGGTGATGACGGTGGAACCCGGTGTCTATCTGGAAGGTAAATTTGGATGCCGCATTGAGGATATGGTGTATATCGGCGAAACTGAGGTGGAGAATCTGACCCACAGCCCCAAGGAACTGATCGTCCTGTAAAATTGGGGCTCAGAGAAGGGGAAAGGGAATTCTTCCGAAAACCGCAGGGCATACAATCTGAGGTAAAATTGTCTTTATATGGCATTTTTCATAGTGAAACTGCTTGCCAAACCTGTGGACAATATGGTAAAATTATTAAGATAAAGCAACTATTGTATTAATTTGGAGGTACACAGTATGATTTCTGCCGGCGAGTTCAGAAATGGCGCGACCTTTGATATGGATGGAAGCGTATATTCCATCATCGAATTCCAGCATGTCAAACCCGGAAAAGGCGCCGCTTTTGTCCGGACCAAGATCCGCAATGTCATCACAGGCGCCGTGGTGGAGCGCACTTTCAGCCCCACCGAGAAATTCCCTGTGGCCATGATCGAAAGAAAGGACATGGAGTACCTGTACAATGACGGGGATCTTTACTACTTCATGGACTCTGAGACTTACGAGAATGTGCCCATCAACAGCTCTATCCTGGGCGATAACTTCAAATTCGTCAAGGAGAACACTGTCTGCCGCATTCTGTCCTACAAAGGAACTGTTTTTGGCGTGGAGCCTCCTTTCTTTGTGGAACTGAAGGTTACCAAGACCGATCCCGGTTTTGCCGGCAATACCGCGACCAACGCCACCAAGCCCGCAGTGCTGGAAACCGGCGCCGAGATCAAGATCCCTCTGTTTGTGGATGAGGGCGAAATGATCCGTGTGGATACCCGCACCGGCGAATACATGGAGAGAGCGTAAGCTTTTCGAGGAATTTGGGAGGAAACTGTCATCATGACCATTACCGAAAAAGTTGCATATTTGAAGGGCCTGGCTGCTGGCCTCAAGATCAGCGAGGAGTCGGACGAAGGCAAGCTGTTCACCAGCATCATTGACACGCTGGAAGATATGGCTCTTTCCATTTCGGACATGGAGGATTCCTTTGAGGAACTTTCCGGTCAGGTAGACGAAATTGACGACGATCTGGGCGTCCTGGAGGAAGAGTTCTACGGCGACGAAGACGATGATGAGGACGACAAAGACACCCTTTACGAAGTGGAATGCCCCAGCTGCGGCGACAAGATTTGCCTGGATGAGAGCATGCTGGAGGAGGGCGAGATCGATTGCCCCAATTGCGGCGAGAAGCTGGAGTTCGACTTCGATGATGAGGAAGACGGCTGCGATTGTGAGTGTGGCTGTGGACACGACCACGATTGACAAATAATTAACGACGACAGTACTGGCGGAGCACACCACTCCGCCAGTACTTCCTCTGTAACGCCTTATTTGGGAGTGAGTTATGAGCCAGCCGAAACGCCGGGAAACCCAGGCCCAGCCGGCTAAACGGGTTGCCTTTCTGGGGCTTCTTTTTGCCACCGCCATGGCCCTGAGCTTTGTGGAAATGATTCTGCCGGTGCTTCCCATGCTGCCGCCAGGCTTTAAGCTGGGGTTAAGCAATATTGTCACCATGTATGCCCTTTTCACTCTGGGCCCCAGAGAGGGGATCACCATTGCGGTTCTTAAATCAGGCTTTGTTTTTTTGACCCGGGGCCTGGTCAGTGCCGTTATGAGCCTCTCGGGAGGGGTAGCATCGGTGGTGTGTATGCTGCTGGCAGGCTTTTTGCTGGGTAAAAAACAGGACTATCTCCTCCTGAGCGTCTTGGGAGCCACTGCCCATAACGGCGGACAAATTATTGCAGCCATCTTTATTTTGGGTACCCTGAAGGTGACTGCCTACCTTCCGGTAGTGCTGCTGGCAGGCTTCGCCACAGGGATGATTACCGGAAAAATGCTTCAGGTGATACTGCCTTACATCAACAGGCTTCATCGATAAAATGTCAATGGAAGATTTTTTTGGAGGGATGTGCAAGTGCCAAAATCTCTGCAAGGTGTGAAGGTGAAACATTCCAAAAACACCGCCAATCTGAAAGCGGTCAGGATGCCCGTGCCGGAAAAGGTAACGATCCCCATGATCCAGCATATGGGAGCGCCCTGCGACCTGCTGGTAAAGGTAGGGGACAGCGTTACGGTGGGACAGCTGATCGGCGATTCGGGAGCGTTCCTTTCCTCTCCCATCTATTCCAGTGTGTCCGGAACGGTTACCGCCATCGAGGAATTCATCACCGCCATGGGTGCCAAGTGCAAGGCTGCGGTGATCACTACCGATGGGCAGCAGACCGTCTGCCCTGATCTGGAGGTACCCCAGATCAACAGCCACGCCGATCTGGTGGCTGCGGCCCGCAAGTGCGGCCTGGTAGGCTTGGGAGGCGCGGGTTTCCCCACCCATATCAAGCTCAATCCCAAAAATCTTTCCGAGGTGGACACTCTGGTCATCAACGGCGCGGAGTGCGAGCCGTATATCACCTGCGATATGCGTCTGATGCTGGACCATACTGACAGCCTGCTGGAAGGCATCTCGGTGGTGAAGAAATATCTGGGTGTCAAAAAAGTGGTGATCGGCATTGAGGATAACAAGCCCGAAGCCATTGCCAAACTGACCGCCGCCGTAGCTTCCATGGAGGGCGTTTCCGTTCAGACCCTCCGGTCCAAATATCCCCAGGGCGCAGAAAAAGTGCTGATTTATGAGACCACCGGCCGGGTAGTGATGGAAGGGAAGCTTCCCGCTGATGCCGGCGTGGTGGTGCTTAACGTTACAACCTGCGCCAAGCTGGCCGATTTTCTCAAAACCGGCATGCCCCTGGTGGAAAAGACCATTACTGTGGACGGCTCCGCAGTAGCGGAACCCAAGAATGTGATTGTCCCCATCGGAACTTCCATCAAGGATATTATTGCTTTCTGCGGCGGCTACAAGGCCGAAGCAAAAAAGATCCTTATGGGCGGTCCCATGATGGGCATTGCAGTGCCGTCGGACGAGTTCCCCCTGGTTAAAAACAACAATGCCATTCTGGCTTTTGACGAAAAGGAAAGCCGCCAGGAATTTGAAACTGCCTGCATTCGTTGTGGCCGCTGCCTGAGAGCCTGCCCCTTCGGTCTGGCCCCCGCCAAGCTGGACAAGGCTTACCGTACCCGCAATCTTCAGGCACTGCGGGACCTGAAGGTCAACCTGTGCATGGAGTGCGGATGCTGTTCTTATGTCTGTCCGGCCAAACGGTACCTGGTCATGTCCAACAAACTGGGCAAGAAGCTTCTCAGAGAAGCCAAAAACTAAGGGGGTGTGCCTAAGTGTCTAATCATCTGATTGTAGCGCCCTCTCCTCATGTGCGGGACAGGGTTTCCACCAGCTCCATTATGCTGGATGTAATTATTGCCATGCTGCCGGCCGCGCTGGTTTCGGTTGTGGTATTTGGCGTCCGGGCACTGGTGCTGATTTGTGTGTGTGTTGCTTCCAGTGTGTTTTTTGAGTATATTTTCCGTCTGATTACCAAACGTACCAACACGGTGGGAGATTTGAGCGCCGTTGTTACCGGTATGCTGGTGGCCTTCAATGTTCCTGCCAGTCTTCCCATCTGGATGGCGGTATTCGGCTGTCTGGTGGCTATTGTGGCGGTAAAGCAGCTCTTTGGCGGTATTGGAGATAACTTTGCCAATCCTGCCATTGTGGCCCGTATCGTGCTTCTGATTTCCTTCTCCACCCATATGACCACCTGGCCCCTTCCCAATGCCTACCTGAACGCTGCGGAAGTGGTTTCCAGCGCTACCCCCTTGGCGATCCTTACCAAAGGCGGCAATGTGGCGGATGTTCCCCCGGTGATCAATTTCCTGTTGGGTGTCCGGGGCGGCTGTCTGGGCGAAACCTGCGCTCTGGCGCTGATCGTTGGCGGTATTTATCTGATCGTCCGCAAAGTGATTACCCCGACCATTCCGCTGACCATTCTGGGCACTGCGGTGGTTATGTCCCTGCTTACCGGTCTGGATCCTGTTTATCAGCTTCTCAGCGGTGGTATGCTGCTGGGTGCCTTCTTCATGGCCACCGACTATGTTACTTCTCCCACCCGGGAAATGGGCAAACTGATCTACGGCATCGGCATCGGTGTGATCACCATGCTGATCCGGGCCTATGGCAACTATCCGGAAGGCATGTCTTTTGCTATTCTTCTGATGAACATCGTGACCCCGCATATCGACAAGGCCTTTAATAAGATGCCGTTTGGGGGTGTTTCGCAATGAATTTTGTTAAAGAATCTGTGATCCCCGCAGTGGTCCTGACCGCCATCTGTGTAGTGATTTCTGCCGCGCTGGCACTTACCTACAACACCACCAAGCCCATTATCGATCTTGCGGCTCAGCGGGAAGCGGATGCCGCACGGGCGGAGGTCCTGTCCACGGCGGACGGCTTTGAGAAGGTGGACACCTCCGGTATGGAGGGGGTTGTGGAAGCCTACAAAGCTACCAACGGAGCAGGCTACGTATTTACCACCTCTGCCAAAGGCTATGGCGGACCGCTCAATGTAATGACCGGCATTAAATCCGACGGCACCATTGAAAAGGTAAAGCTGATGGACAACAGCGAGACTCCCGGTCTGGGCTCCCGGACCGGCGAGGAAGAGTACACCAGCCAATATGCCAATAAAGATGCCAGTCTGGATGGAGTCACCGCTATTTCCGGCGCCACCATCTCTTCCACTGCCTTCAAACAGGCTGTAACCACCGCTTTCCAGGCATTTGGCCAGTTGGCGGGCGTGGATGTGGGCATTGAGGAACCTAAGAGCCCCGAAGAGCAGATTTTCCCTGAAACAGAGCTGACTGAGATTACCCTGGAAGGCGCTGTCCGCGCCTATCAGGCGGAAGATAAGGGCTGGCTGATCGTTACCAAGGCTCAGGGGTATTCTGACGCAGATCATCCCATGGAAGTCTATACCGGCATAGGTCCCGATGGCAAAATTGTCGGGGTGGCTCTGGGAGCCAATGATGAAACTGCCGGTGTGGGCACACAGGTAGGGGAGGAGGCCTATACTTCCCAGTATGTGGGAAGGGACAACCTGGACGGAATCACTGCTGTTTCCGGCGCTACCGAGAGCAGCAATGGTTTCAAGAAGGCTGTACAGGCCGCTCTGGATCTGGTCCCCGCCCTTCAGACTGTTTCGGAAGGAGCGTAACGAGATGAAAAAATTAAAGATTCTCCTTAACGGCATCATTAAGGAAAACCCGGTGCTGGTACTGGTGCTGGGTACTTGCCCCACTCTGGCTACTTCCACCTCGGTACTCAACGGTCTGGGCATGGGGATTGCCGCCACTTTTGTGCTGCTTGGCTCCAATATCGCCATTTCTTTGCTGAAAAAGGTTATTCCCGATAAAGTGCGCATTCCATGTTATATTGTGGTTATCGCTGGCTTCGTTACCGTGGTACAGCTGCTGATGCAGGCATACGTGCAGCAGCTCTATAAGACTCTGGGAATTTTTATTCCTCTGATTGTGGTCAACTGCATCATCCTGGGCCGGGCTGAGATGTTTGCCAACAAGAATTCTGTGCTGGATTCCGCTCTTGACGGTATCGGTATGGGACTGGGCTTTACTTTTGCCCTCTTCTGCATGGGTACCATCCGCGAAATCCTGGGCAGCGGTACCTGGTGCGGCATCAAACTTACTGCTGATTTGTGGGATCCCATCACCATCATGGGCATGGCTCCCGGCGGCTTCTTTACCTTTGGTACCATCATTGCCATTGTGAATAAGCTGACCCACGGCAAGGCCATCAAGAAAAAGAAAATCGCCTGCGCCGGTTGCCCCTCTCACGGAGCCTGTCAGGCTGAAGCGGAAGGAGGGTGCTAAACAATGCCGACTGTTACCGATCTGATTGTCATTTTGTTCAGTGCCATTCTGGTAAACAACTTTGTTCTGAACAAATTTTTGGGAATCTGCCCCTTTCTCGGAGTCTCCAAAAAGCTGGATTCTGCCGTGGGCATGAGCTTGGCCGTTATCTTTGTTATGCTGATGGCCACCGCCGCAACCTGGCCTATTTACACCTATATTCTGGAGCCTCGGAAGATGGCATATATGCAGACGCTGGTATTTATTCTTATCATCGCTTCTCTGGTCCAGCTGGTGGAAATGGTGCTGAAAAAGTTTGTTCCCGCCCTTCATAAGAGCCTGGGTATTTATCTGCCCTTGATCACCACCAACTGCGCTGTTTTGGGTGTAACGGTGCTGAACATTGATGAAAAATATGGCTTTATTGAATCCATGGTAAACTCTCTGGGTGCGGGACTTGGCTTCATGCTGGCTATGGTGCTGTTCTGCGGCGTCCGTTCCAGAATCGAAAACTCGGATATTCCTGAATGCTGGAAAGGAATTCCCATCACCCTGGCTGCCGCGTCCATCGTTTCCGTTTCCTTTATGGGCTTCGGGGGCGTCATCGAAGGCATGATCAAATAAGGGAGGAGAGTAGGCTTTATGATGACAACTGTTTTGATTGTCGGCGGCATTGGCGTGGCCTGTGCGCTTCTCCTGGTGGTTGCATCCAAATTTATGGCTGTGGAAACCAATCAGACCGCTGAAGATATCCGCGCGGCTCTTCCCGGAGCCAACTGCGGCGCTTGCGGCTTTGCAGGTTGTGACGACTATGCCAAGCACCTGGCGGAAAATCCCGGCCTTAAAACCAATCTGTGCACCCCCGGCGGCGATGCCGCTGCCCGGAAGATCGCTGAGATCCTGGGCGTTGAGTTTGAGGACGTAGTGGAGATGAAGGCGGCGGTCAAATGCGCCGGCACCTTTGACACCAGCGAATATGTCATGGATTATCAGGGACCCCATACCTGCGAGGCCTGCAATTCTTTCTATCAGGGCCGCAGAAGCTGTTCTCATGGTTGCCTGGGTTTTGGCGACTGTGTAGCGGTCTGTAAGTTCGGCGCGCTGCAGGTGGAAAATGGTTTGGTGGTGGTAGACCGGGATCTGTGCACCGGCTGCGGAGCCTGCACCAAGGCCTGCCCCAACCATCTGCTTACTTTGATTAAAGAGACCAGTCTGGTCCATGTGGCTTGCTCTTCCCATGATAAGGGCGCCTATACCCGCAAGGTATGCAAGGCGGGCTGCATCGGCTGCATGAAGTGCCAGAAAACCTGCCAGTACGGTGCAATCACCGTTACGGATAACCTGGCTTCTATCGATCCCGATAAATGTACCAATTGTGGTGCCTGTGTGGAAGTTTGTCCCACCAAGGTCATCAAAATGGCCAGATAAAGAACTGAAAACTAAAAAACAGGATCCCTTGCGCTTTGTCACAAGGGATCCTGTTTTTTTATGCTTTAGCAAAGGCAACCCCGGCTTTGCCGGGGAAAAAAGCTTTATCTTTGAGTGAAGTGAGAGGTTATTAAAAAGCCAAGAGAAGCGGAATAAAGCCCAAAGAATACATTTACAGGGGAGAGTAAGTAGTGTAAGGGGCAGAAAGCGCCACTTGAGAGGGATTTAGCTCTTCTATGACTTCCTTGAACCTTAGGGCAAGCCGGGGGGCTTGATTATTATAGCACTTGTTTTTTACTCCAAGCATCCGGCGAAGTGTAATTGCAGAGCAGAAGGATAGAAGATCCATTACCTGCTGAGGAGGCAGCAAAGACAAGCGGCGGAAAGGGATGATCCCACATCCAAAGCCGCAGGCAGGAAGATGATGGTTCCGCAATGGGCTCATGATCAGTATGAAATGAACTGCAATAAAAGCCTGAAGATCCGTTTAACAGAGGCTTTTTTCGGATGTAAAGTTAAATGGCATTACAGATAAAATGCGCTTTTATTTGTGTCCTTCCTGTCCGGTTTTTCGCCGAAGTCTCTTTTCCAGACGGATATCTTTGCCTGAAAAAGCATAGGCAGTACATCCACAAAGTACCCGGGACGCAATGCGTTCCGAATAAGCGGAGTTCAGCTGAGCGGGGTCCAGATTGGTGCTGATCAAGATGGGGCGGTCTGCCATTAAACGTTCATTAAGCACATGATAGAGAACAGACTGGGAGAAGCTGGTAATAAATTCCGATCCCAAGTCATCCAAAATCAAAAGGTCGCAGCGGAGGACTCCTGATGTAAAGTCCCGGTCCTCAGGGGTAGCGCCGCGGTCAAACCGGACCTTTTCAAAGCGATCAATCATGGATTGGGCTGAAGTATATTCTACCCAAAATCCATGGGCCGCTATTGTACCGCCCACCGCCATGGACAAATGGGTTTTTCCCAATCCGGTTTTTCCCAGGAAAAGCAGGCTGCCGCTTCCTGGCCCGAAACAATCTGCATACTCCTTGACACGCTCCAGAATATGAGCCATCTGCCTGCGGGGAGAGGATCCGGGACGATCCCCCTGCTCCGGATAATAGGTCAAATCAAAATCTTCAAATCCTTTTCCCATACTTTGGGGCAAACTATTGCGGCTCAGGCTTTGAAGCCGCTGGCGAAAACAGGAGCATCGCTTGCCGGAAACAAACCCGGTATCCTGGCAGAGTGAACAAGAAAAATGAGGATCCAGATAATCTTCCGGCAGACCGTAGGCTGCCAACAACTCCCGCTTTTTTCGACGCAGCTCTTCCATCCGTTGGCGCAGCACAGGCAGCCGCTGAGAGGCATCCTCTCCAAAAGCCGAAAGAGCGATCTCCGCGCCGGTGCGGGCCACCTGGCTTTCCAGCTGACCAAATGCGGGTTCCCGGGCATACAGGTCGGCTTTGCGGCTTTCCGCGTCCGAAAGTGCCTTTTGCCTGCTGGACGCCAGCGCGTCATTTACAGCTGTCAATGCTTTTTCACTGTACACAATGTTCGCCGCCTTTCAGTAGCTTTCAGGGGTTCAGGTTTTGGAATTCAGTTCCAGCAGTTTCTGGATATCCCCCAGGTCATAAGAAGCCGGAGCGCTTTGCTGAATGTGAGTGCCTCCGGATTTCCGCCCATTCATTTCCTCCATGGCGGCCTGAGGAGAGGTGATGCCGTTCTGATACCATTGGGTAAGGATTTTATTCAGATAGGGAAAGGCTGTTTTTCCCGTAAGATCCACCGTGCGGTCGTAGGCTAATTGGATCATTTCGGGGGAAAAATGGTAGGTAGTAAACCAGCAGTCAATAAAATCCCGTTCCTTGGTGGAAAGGGTACGTTCTCCCAGACCAAACATGGTGCGGATCAGCCCTTCGTTAGAGGCCCGCTGTGTCAGACGCAGGATATGGGCCTCTGCTTTTTCGTGAGAATCCACTCCCTGGTCTACCCAGCCGGTCACCAGACGCTCCAGATATCGTATGCTGAGCTTTCCGATGTTTTTGCAATACTCGGCTGCCATCAAAAGATAGTCTGGGGTCAGATCCAGATAGCTGTACAGATAAACCACCGTTTCCGTCTCGGAGGGGGAGAGAGGCTTGGCCATCAGCTGCTGCAGTTCCTCCAGCAGAAAAGGGATATTTTTGTCTTTGCGTCCCATCTCGTTTATTTGCGATGGCGTCAGCTTGGCACGGGAATGGACCGTAGTGATTTTTTGTCCGGTGGAAGCCACAGATATGGAATCAGGAACAGCAGGAGGCTGAGGGGCAGAAGAAACCGCGGGCGGTGCACTGGTTTGCCGCAGGGGCGGTTCGGAAACAGGGGAGCCTTCCACGTGACAGAATAACCCTGCTTTTTGCCAATATTCCAGACAGTCGCACACCTGTCCGCCATCCAGTCCCAGGCGCTTGGCTATGTAAGGGACATCTACCTGATTGGGGGCATCCCGGAGAGCCAACAGCAAAACCTTCAGCTGCTGTTCGGAGCAGAATTTTAAATGTTCGTCGGCGACTGCAGTGGGCACAGCGAAAATCCCCCCCCAGATGCCGAAATCAATTTGATAGCTCATCAAAATCATCCAATCTGTTGCAAATTGACTATTAAAGTAAAAAACGGGATATCGTTTTTCTGTAAAGCATAATTGATTATACCACAGAATTTCGTTGAGGAGTAGGCGGAAAAATTGGATTTCTTTTGATTCCGATGGTCTCTTGCAGCAATGGAAGAAGGATGATGCAGTAGAAACTGGGAAAGTTTTTAAAAACTTGCACCGCAGCGAAAAAGGAGGACTTATAGAAAAAGCCGATCAAGTTTGAATATTGGAACCCACCTCACGATGGAAGCACAAATTATGGAAAAACATGGAAAACAGAAGATCTTTTCAAATACACTGCAGAAAAAATGACCAGCACGAAATACAAACGACTCTTGTTTACGGCAGCATCAAAGAAAAAAGATCGGCCATGGGGAACCATAGTGGAGGGAGCTGTAGGGCCGGACTTTATCCGATTTTGCTTTCTTCATCTAAACCTTCGGGCTATGATCGGAAAAATTTTTCTATTTTTCTGGGCAATGGTTTTGCACTCGAATATTATGGAACAGAGTTGAACCGGGTGTAAATTTTTCTTCCTGTCCAGATGGAATTTTTCATCCTTTGCAGAGGCTGAAAAGACTGAAAAATGTCTGCATATTCTCTTTTTCTCAGAAGAAAATAATTTTGCATCAAAAGAAAAAATCACACAAAAACCGGTTGCGTGAATTTGTGTTTTTGGTGTATAATAATGGTAATTTCGAGTCTGAAAAGGAGTTATTGTTGGCATGGTATACAGTTATACGCCCCGTGGAGTTTGCTCCCGCAACATAAAAATTGAGTTGGACGGAGATACTATTAAAAACGTTTCCTTTACCGGCGGATGCAGCGGCAATACCCAAGGCATTTCGGCGCTGGTGGAGGGTCTGAAAGTCGGAGATGCAATCCGTAAATTGAAGGGAATCCACTGCGGACAGAAGGATACCTCCTGTCCTGATCAGTTGGCTCATGCGCTGGAAAGAGCCTTGGAAAAACAATAATCCCGGACAGCTGTGATTTCCATAGCGGGGCTGCCGGTAAGGAGGAGATCTCGGATGCAGTTTGCAGATGAGGACGTAAAAATCTACAAAAGTGAAGACGAAGCCCCCAGCACCCAAAGTGAGGGAGAAAAATCCGCCGCGGAATTTATCTATCACAAGGACAGCGGTAATTTTGAAAAAACGCGTCAATTGGGTGAGTTGTTGGCCCGGACGCTGGTGGATGATGCCTCCCGACTGAAAGGGGACGAATACTATAACGCCAAAATGGTGTTGTTGTCCTATTTGGTAGTAGATGAGCTGGAGGCCAAGGTGCCCAACCTTATGCTGCAAAAATCCATCCTTGGGGTGTTCAATAAAGTCGTGGAAGATCTGAGCCCAGAGATTTTTGAAATTGTCCGGGACAGCGCCGCCTATACTCTCTACATACTCAATGACCGGCAGGGAGAGAGGAAAAGCAGCGGAGAAGTAATGGCAGAATTGTGCGGGAAAGAAGAGGACAGGGAGTTTATCCGGGATGTGGACCGCCTTGCGGATGAATACCGTGATTTCTTTTCCGATTTGATCCAAAGCTACCATTTCAAGTGATAATTGCCGGTATGAATTTCAAACTGCGGAGAATTTTATTCTGTCCTTTGACTTGTATACTGCACACGGGCAACAGTGGTTGTGGCAATACCTTTGTCTGTTGCTATCACCAAGGCATTTAATTTAAAACGGTGTTTCTGCAAAAAATCATCTAAAAAGAGCGGGTATTCCCGCTCTTTTTAATTGGTGCTGTATCCATTTTTAATTTGGAAGATACCATAGCAGAAGATAGCTGTTGAACGGCAGACGCCTTTACTGTACCGCCAAGGCCGCATCTATGAAAATGGGAATATTGCAGTGATGAAATCATTGGAAGAAGATCTCCATCGAAGAGGGATGCAAAAACGATAATCCCTTCCATACAGGAGGATAAAAGGGGGGATCAAACAGAGCCTTTTATTCCTGTAAGTGTTTTTTCCCAGTATCTTCCAAAGGGTAACTTCCGTGGTCAGCTGAGAGAATAACCGCAAAACTCCAGCCCCGGCAATCCATGTAATTGGGAGATCAAGCGGGGAAGTAAAGAAAAGATTCACCAAAATCAGGAAAGGTTTTTTTGTGCCAGCAAGCGGTTGTGATACCAAATGCCCGCCAGGCCGATAAGGCCGGTAAAGAAAAAAATACCCAATGTAAGTCCGATATTGCCGCTTGCAAAACTGGCGCCAGCCAAAGTGGAAGAAACGACAGAAGGGATTCTGGCAACAGTAGAAAGCAGCAGGAAACGACCAAGAGGGATGTCCGTAAGGGCACATACATATACGAGAATGTCCTTGGGGGTTCCGGGAATGAGATAGAGAAGAAAAATAATGGTTTCGAGTTTTTTTTCATTTCGGACAAATTCGTACTTTCGGATGGCATCTGCATAGCCCGATTTTTCCAGCGCCGCCTTTCCCTTGCGGCGGATTACGGTGAATACCATCAGAGAACCTGCAAGGATGCCGGCCAGACACAGAGCCAGTCCGCCCCAGGCGCCATACATGGTACCTGCAACCAACTCTACCGGTTCACCGGGGATAAAAGCTGCTACGATCTGCAGTACCTGAATGGCAAACAGTCCAACCACACCCCACATTCCCAACTGCTCTACCCACTGAATCAGCCATTCCCGAAAATCCGGACTGAGAAGGGAACGGAGAACCGGAAAGCAAAGCACACCCAAAATGAGGCAGAGACCGGATGATAAAAAAACCAGAAGCAGGAGCCTTTTTTTACTGTGTTTTGCCATAACGGCACGTCCTTTCTTGGGAAGGATAAAATGAAAAAATGTGAGAGACTATATTTTAGATGATTTTTAGTGTAAAATAAGAATCAGAAGCATTGGGAAAGCGAGGGAAGTCCCCATGGAATATCAGGCATTTACAGAAGGCGTGCGCCCCGGAAGCGTAACCACCAGCCATGAAATCATTATTCTGATCTGTTACATCCTGGCATCGGCCGGGGAGCCGGTTACCTTTGAACAGCTGAATATGGCATTACAGAAGCAGCAGCTGGTCAATTATTTTGAATTCGCCAACGCAATGGAGCATCTGCAAAAAACCGGCCATGTCCGAATGGAGCAGGGGAAAGACGGTGACAGGTTCGTTTTAACGGATTTAGGCCGCACAACGGCGGAGACATTTGAGGCCACTCTTCCTGCGTCTGTGAAGGAGCGGGGGGTCAAGGCCCTGGAGAATATTCTGCTTTTGTTCCGGCGCCAACAGGACTATCGGGTGGAAATCACCCAGGCGGAGGATGGCTATATGCTGTCCCTGGCAATTCCCGATATCGGCAGCGATTTGCTGAGGTTGTCCATTTTTATGCCGACTGAAAAGGAATGTGAAACCATCCGCAGGCGATTTCTCAACGATCCTATGCTGGTATACAAAGGGATTTTTGCCTTGCTGACCGGCGATATGAAAACGGTGGGGGAACTGATTCCTTCCGGTCCTGACCTTTTTGATGAATAGGGAAGCTCTGTGCAGCAATCAGCTGCAGTCTCCTCTGCAGTTTAGGATAGCAAAACTTTCTGAAAAATGCAAAGAGGAGGCATCATTATGGGGAGAGGCCTTCAACCGCAATCCTCATCCACAAAAAATTCTCAAAAAGCAAGACCGATTGACTTTGAGAATGCTTTATATAAAAAATCCTTTTTGAATATCTGGGCTGCTCAAGCCTGTTTGATACTATCATAAATTTATTGGGAGACTGTGAACGATGACAAAAACTATTGTGACACTGGGGCTGATGTTTTATTCTCTGGCCCGTCTGCTGTCTATTGCCTATTATACGTTCCATGATATGCTGACCCTTCCTGCTGCGGTATACCTGATAACTACCGCCTGCGCGCTGATCTGTATGGCGCTTTCGGCGATTTTCTGGATGCGCCGGCTCAGCGGAAAAAAGCTTCGGATGCTGCTGCTTTTTAACGCAGTCTGCGCCTGCATCAATATGCTCCAGGTCTATTTCAGTCCCACCATCCGGAGCCTGAGCGGATGGGACATGCTTATTACCGGCACCCTCTTTGATGTAGTGTTCTTCCTGGGGTGCTGCACCATTAAGCTGCGGGATACCGCCTACCAGCCCGGAAGAACGCCTTATGCCCGTTTGGGAGCGGCCAACAGCCGCAACCGTCTGGCGGCACGGAATTCCCAGACGGAATCTGACAAAACCGGAACCACTGACTCCAAGGAGGAAACACCATGAAAAAAATCGCCAGCTTTTGCGTCAATCACGACCGTCTGGAAAAAGGAATGTACATCTCCCGGGTGGACGGAGATGTTGTTACCTACGATCTCCGAATGGTCAAACCCAACTGTGGGACATATATCCCCAACCCGGTGCTGCATACCTTTGAGCACCTTTTTGCCACCTATGCACGGAACTCTTCTTTCAGTGAGCAGGTGGTCTATGTGGGGCCTATGGGCTGCCGTACAGGGTTTTATTTCCTGACCAGGGACAGCATGTCCCATCAGCAGGCCCTGGACCTGGTGCGGGAGGGGCTGCAGTGGGCCAAAGATTTTGAGGGGACAATACCCGGAACCGCAAACTCTTCTGAGTGCGGCAATTACCTGGAACATGATTTGGAAGGAGCCAAGGCGCTGGCGGCGGACATGCTCCGTGTTTTGGATGGCTGGAAACCCGAGAACATGACCTATCAGACCTGAATCACCAGCCTTGTGTTTATGCTGTTTCGGGGCTTTTCCACAATCGGAAGGTTTTCGGAATCCTTATGCTCTTTCAGAAGCGTGCCGAGAGATTCGGCGCGCTTTTTTTCTGATGCTTTCGGGAAATAAATTTCAGACTTTCCTATAGGGAGAAAAAGCTTCCGCTTTGAGAATTTGAAAAACCAATGATAATGAGCAATTTTGCAGAAGGTATATGTTTTAACAACTGCTTACGGTTTTAGCCGCTGCCCTGCCGTATGGTGTATAAATCGGATTTTGGGTGTCTCTTAAGAGGCAAACTGATACGACGCCCTTTGATTGGCCATATAAACTGCCGGCTCAGCGGATGGGTCTTGATTTGCTGAGCTGTGTAAAAGCTCTGCAGTTCATGTCCGTAAACATATCCTTGTACAGAAACAGCGGCAGGCCTTAGCCTGCCGCCGAAAACATCTGTCTGTTCGATTTTGCCCGTGATAGGGGAAAATTACAGAGAAAGGATTTTATCTGCCACATACAGACCGTTAGCAGCCGCCTGAGAAAGGGAACGAGTGAACCCCGCACCGTCTCCAATGGCAAAAATCCCGGGACAACCGTCAATCTCAAAATCGGTGCAGGCGGGACGCGCAGAATAATATTTGCATTCGATTCCGTAGAGGAGGGTGTCATAGTTGGCGGTTCCGGGAGCGATTTTATCCAGCTGGCAAAGCGTCTCCACAATGTTGTCCAGCTGGCGCTTGGGCAGACAGAGGCTGAGATCTCCGGGAACAGCGGCCAGAGTAGGAATGGTGGTGGACTGCCGGAGCCGCTTTTCATCTGTACGGCGTCCATCCCGCAGATCGCCAAGACGCTGCACCAGGACGCTGCCGCCGCTGATAAGGTTGGCCAGGCTGGCCACATGACGAGCATACTCTATGGGCTCCCGGAAAGGCTGTGTAAAGCGCATGGTGGTCAGCAGAGCAAAATTGGAGTTTTGGGTTTTCCGTTCCGGATCCCGGTAGGCATGGCCGTTAACGGTAAGGACTCCGCCGGTATTTTCGGTGACCACGCTGCCCCGTTCATTAAAGCAGAACATACGCGTGGTGTCGCCGTAACCTTTGCTGCGATAGGTAATTTTGGGTTCATAAATCTTCTTGGAGAAATCTTCCCAAACCATGGCGGGAAGCTCCACACGGACGCCGATATCCACCTGATTGTTGGTCATTTCAACACCATGTCCGCGGCACCAGTCGGTAAACATCCGGCTGCCTACCCGTCCTACCGCAAAAATGATTTTGTCGGCAATGCAGGATTCCTGACCGGCAGGGCCTTCCATCGTTACCTGGTGGGAAGCGGGATCCACATCGGTGACCCGGGTGTTGGTGAGGACACGGCAGCGGGTCTCCAGATCCTGAACCAGCCGGACCATGGTATCAAAGTTGCTGTCTGTACCCAGGTGCTTCAGTTGGGCCTGGAGCATGTGCATGTCGTATTGGAGGCAGAGCTTTTTCAGCTCGTCATTGGGCATGTACCGTTGGGTGGTGGCGCCGAAAGAAACCAGAATTCCGTCCGCCTGTTCAATGTAGTCCAGCACTACATCCGGAGAAAGAAAATCGGTAAGCCAGCCGCCGTACTGGGTGGAAATCACATATTTTCCATCAGAAAACGCCCCTGCGCCGCCCAGGCCTTCCATAATGGCACAGGAAGGACAGCGGATGCATCGGTCTACCTGCTTGGTTACCAGAGGACATTTGCGTTTGGGAAGAGGGTTGCCTTGCTCAGCCAGACATACCTTTAGTCCGGAATTCCCCGCAGTGAGCCGGTAAGCGGCCATGAGGCCGCCGATCCCTCCTCCGATAATCAAAACGTCAAAATGATTGATTTGACTCAAGAAGCGCACCTACTTTTTCAAGATTTTATTGTAAACAGCAAGGGTATGATTTGCCAGGTCCCGCGCGCCGCTGTTGCGGATGGAATCAATGACGGATTCCTTGAAGCGGGCAAGGGTATCGGGATTCATAGTCTGGATCTGCCGGAGTTTGTCTGCCATTTCCTGAGGAGAGTCAAAATTGTAGCCGTTCTTTCCATCCCGCACCTGATCCGCATTCAAGGGATCCGTGCGCTGAAGAACCGGCAGTCCGGAACACATACCCTCCAGCATGGAAATGGAGTTGGTGTCGGAAAGGGAGGCGGTGATATAGACGTCACACAGCGCATAATAGGGGGGAAGCTCCTCGTGGGGGACTTTACCGGTAAAGGTGACCATATCTGCGATTCCCAAATCATCGGCTTGCCTTTCCAGTTCCGGTCGTGAGGGGCCGTCGCCGATGACCAGCAGATGCATATTATCCTGTGGCGTGATGGCTTGCTGCCAGTAATCCAGCAGAACATCCACGCTTTTTTCCTTTCCCAGACGGCCCACAAAGCAGGCCACCATGGCGTCCGGGCGTATCCCGTGTTTTATGCGCAGTTCGGCTTTTACCTGGTCGTCAAAGTTTTTGGGGGCAAATTGATCCAGCTCTACCGCGTTGGGGATAACGCTTACATCCTTATCCACACCAGCCAGACGGAAGTATTCCTCACATTTTTTGGATGGTCCGGTGAGGGCGTTGGCCTGAACAGCCAGAAACTTGGTATAGCGATGGCTGAGACGGGTGGTGGTAGGCACCAAAGGTTTGGGTGCGATGTAGTAGATATAATCATCATACATGGTATGCAGGGTATACACCAGAGGGATTTTCAGCAATTTGGCGCAAAGGATCCCGGAAAGACCAATACCGAACTCATTGTGGATGTGGATGATATCCGGAGCAAATTCCTTGATAAATTTAAGCCGGGTGCGGGAAATGGGTTTGGCCAGACTGTATCCATAAAATCGTTTGGAGGTATGGGCGGGACAGTGGAGAACACCGTTTTCGATATAGTGACGTTGGGCATCCGCATCTGCGGTAACGACCAGAACCTGGTAGCCCAGCTGCTCCAATCCTTCCTTAAGGATTTTCACATGAGTGACGACTCCATTGATATGAGGCAGATACGTCTCGGTAAACAATGCGATTTTCATAGCTGACTCCTATTTTTTATTGGGCGGCGCTGCCGCAGTCATACCTTATTTAAGGGCAATAGAACAACGATTGGGCATACATAAATATTATAACATAAGAGCAGTATTATTACAACATAGCTCCGTTTGCTGCAAAGAGGCAGAAAGGATTTGAATAACTGGGGGAAATCTACTATAATAATTGATGTATTCATCGGCTGTATACCGGCCAGCAAACAAAAAAGTGAGGGAACATTATGAGTATCCAGTTTTCGGTTTCCCTGAGCAAAATCATTGCAGAACTCAATATCGGCGTGGTCTACCTGCCCCGCAATGGAGAAGACATCCTCATTTTCAGCGCGGACATCAACCGGCCGGGTCTGCACCTGGCAGGTTTCTTTGACTATTTTGATCCCAAGCGGATCCAGCTCATTGGCCGCAGTGAAACGGCCTATTTGGAGCAAATCGGGGAAGAAGAACGGGAAAAATCTCTGGAAAACTTTTTTGCCGCCGGACCGGTGGCGGTAATTGTATCCCGGAGCATCACTCCTTCGGAACTGATGGTAGAAAAAGCAAAAAAATATGGCGTGCCGCTTTTGGTGACCAGCGAGGGCACCTCAAACTTTGCTACTGCTCTTAACGCCATGCTCAATACCGAACTGGCCCCCCGGGTCACACGCCACGGTGTTCTGGTGGAGGTGTATGGCGAGGGCGTCCTGCTGCTGGGAGACAGCGGCGTTGGCAAAAGCGAAACCGCTATCGAGCTGGTAAAGCGGGGACACCGGCTCATTGCCGATGACGCTGTGGAGATCCGCCGCGTTTCCAACAAAACGCTGGTGGGATCATCTCCGGAGAATATCCGCCACTTCCTGGAGCTG
>CASEAH010000081.1 GCA_949285935.1 uncultured Oscillospiraceae bacterium | reverse complement strand
AACCTCCCCCGCGCTGCCATGAGGAGTGCGGACCGGAGCTTCCCCCTTGCTCTCTTCTTTCCTCATTTCTTCATACCTTCTGTTACCCCCGCCGGGTGGGCGGATCACCGGCCCGGCGGGCTGTACAGGCCAACCTCCCCCGCGCTGCCATGAGGAGTGCGGACCGGAGCTTCCCCCTTGCTCTCTTCTTTCCTCATTTCTTCATACCTTTTGTTACCCCTGCCGGGTGGACGGATCACCGGCCCGGCTGAAAAATCTTTACCGCCTTCCTCTTTCTTCATTGCCTCGCGTACTGGATTCCCCGCCGGATGGATCGAATCATTCATCCGGCGGGGAGGACAGGCAAGGCACCGCCGTCTCTTTGGAGGCGGCTTTTTCTATTGTTTCAGAATGTTTTCACCAACCCAACGGCATGAAAACAGCCTGCTTAAAAATCTCCGTTTCTTTGCTGCCGAGCAGCAGAGGATTTGTTCTCTGCCGTCACCGTCAACAGCGCGCGCCGTCTCCATCAGGTTTCCGGGATCAGTTCCAGGAAGCAATCCTCATACTCCCGGGAAAGTGCCCGGGAGATTTCCTTTCTGGCACTTGTCAGTTCTCTGAGGGAAAGACGATCCTCCCGCGGCTGCAGATAGATCGCGATCCACAACCGCCGTCCCGTGCGGGTGATCTCATAAAAAGAGGGGTTGTAGGGATACTCTGAGAGGATCTCCCCGGCAATGGTTTTGATCCGCCGGGAAACGTCTTCTCCGGGAGCAAACAGAAACAGATCCCGAAAGGCAGCAATCACCATGGCGACAGGTTCCCCCAGCATCCCCAGGCCCAGGATGATCGCCACCAACTGGTCAAAATAGGGCGCCAGCCATGCCAGGGGAGTCATTTTCAGCAGTTCAGCTCCCAGAAAGGCCGCCGACACGCCAAAACTGCAAAGAAAATCCATCTTCCAGCCATAGATCTCGGCCCGGATGAGGGGGGACGAAACACTGCGGTTCATCCGCCGGAGAAGCATCAGCACCAAAAGGCTGAGGACTCCCAGGCCCCACTCGAAGCCCGAAACCAGAAAGCCGTTAACATCCCGTCCGCCTTCCAGCATCGTTTGGACGTTGGCCGCAATCAGGCCCACCGTTACAGATACCAGCATCACGCTTTTGATGATGACAAATATGCTTTCGCACTGGGAGTATCCATAGGGACGTTTTTCCGTCACCGGACGGTACAGCAGGGGTGTCAGCCATAAAGAAAGGAGAAGCACCACCAGTTCACAGGCGTCAAACACCGCGTCCATCAGCACCGACCGCGAGCCGCTGAAAAAGGCCATTCCCACTTCCAGGATCACAAAGCCCACTCCCGCCAACAGGGAGATCTTCAGCACCCGTTTTTCCCATCGTTGTCTGTCACACATTCTTTCACTCCTTAATCTGATGAGGAGAGCAGCGGGACAGAACCCCTTTGGATCCGCTTACGCCGCGGCCCTCTATTTCTATTGTACCGTGGACCCCCGGGGGCACACAAACCGGGGCGGCGCTGATTTTTCCTTAAAAAATCGCAAAAAAGAAGCGCCGCGTCAAATCGTATGACGGGCGCTTGGGCGGGAACGGGTTTTCCTCTGCGGTTCTTATGACTTTGCCGTCCTGCGCTGCATCCTCCGAACCAGGCAGGAAAGGCTGAAGTTAATCAGAAAATATACCGCCGCCACCATAAAATAGATGGTAAAGACATGGGCCGTGGTGACATTGACGGATTTGGAAAGGCTGGAAATAAGGTTTTTGGCACAGTAAAAGAATTCCGCAATGGCTACCTGATACAAAAAGGACGTATCCTTGATGGTGGTGACGATCTGGCTCATCAGGGAGGGGACGATCCTGCGGAAGGTTTGAGGCAGGATGATGAGCGCCAGCGCCTGGGGGAAGCTGAAGCCCTGGGAGGCAGCGGCTTCAAACTGGCCCCGGCTGATGGAATTCAGCCCGCCCCGGATAATTTCCGCCATGACAGCCGAAGTGAACAGGAAGATCCCAAGAGTGCCCCGGACAATAAAAGTCCCCACCGGCACCATAACAAAGCAGACAAAAATCCACAGCAGCAGTGGCGTGTTGCGGAAAACTTCAATGTACACCGCCGCCAGCTTGCCCAAAATAAACCGGTCGTAGCTGCGCAGCAGCCCCAGGATCGTTCCCAGCACCACGCTCAGGCCCACAGTGACCACCGAAATAGCCAGGGTCAGGCCCAGCCCCCCCAAAAGGTAGGAGACATTATAGGGAGTAAAGATGTCCTGAAAAATTTTCAGCATTCAATGGCCACCTCCTGGGTCTTGGAGAAGCTGACGGCCGCCTTGGGAGCCGTGTCCCCCTTGAGTTTTTCTTCATAGTGCCGGGCCCAGGTGGCCAGCGGGAAGCAGAGGGCAAAGTAGAGCAGACCGGTCACCAGATAAGCAGGACCGTAGCTGAGGGTGCCGTTGGTAGCCCAGGCATTGGAACGGTACATCAGGTCGCCGCCTGCGATGACCGCCAGCACTGAGGTGTTCTTTACCAGATTTACCGCCTGGTTGGCCAGGGGCGGCAGAATGACCCGCACCGTCTGGGGCAGAATGATCCATCCCATGGTTTGAAGGTGGGTGAAGCCCTGGGAACGGGCTGCTTCAAACTGACCTTTGCTTACCGACAGGATCCCTGCCCGCACCACTTCCGCGATGTAGGCACCGTGGTAAAGGCCTACTCCCAAAACGCCTATGGTAAATTTATCCAGCAAAATACCGGCGTAGGGCAGCCCGTTGTACATAAAGAATACCTGAATCACCAGCGGGGTGTTCTGAAAGAATTCCACATATGCCCGGCTGATGCCCCGGAGGGCTTTGTTCTCTGAGGCGGAAAACAACCCCAGAACAACTCCCAGCAGCAGCGAGAGGAGGAGCGCCAGCACTGCCACCGCCAGAGTGGTAAGCAGACCTTCGGCGAACTTATCCCAGTCCGTCAGCAGTTTCTGCCAGCGCCAGAGCGCAAAGGGTCCGTTGGACATGACATTCGCCCGCCTTTCCTGGTCAGTATAAAATCATCTTTCTTACTTAAAGCCATTTGCTTTTGGGAACCCCCCGGAGAAATATCCCTCCGGGGGGTGGAGAAGCGTCAGTTTATTCTCCGGTATAGCTGGGTACCAGGCCGATGGAATCAATGATTCCGGAAATAGTGCCGTCATCCAGCCAGCCGGTGACCAGTCCGTCCACATAGGAGGCCAGGTCCTTGTTGTCCAGCTTGGTGCAGACGCCGTAGTCCTGGGGGGCAAAGCGGTAGTCCAGAATGGTGGTGGAATCATCCAGATAGCCTGCCAGGATGGAGCCGTCCACGCAGAAGGCGTCTACCCGGCCGGAATCCAAAGCCGCCTTGATCTCAGGGTAGGAAGCATACTCGTCAAAGGAAATGGAAATGTTCTTTTCATCGGCAACTGCGGAAAGCAGGGTCATGGAGTTGGCTCCGGTAGCCACACCAACCTTCTTGCCGTCCAGATCCTCCACTGTGGCAATGCCGCCGTCCTTCTTTACCAGCAGGCCCACCGCGTCGGTGTAATAAGGGGTGGAGAAGTTATAGGAAAGCTTCCGCTCGTCGTTGATGGTAAAGGTAGCGATGACCATATCCACATCGCCGCTGTCCACCAGCTGGCCCCGGGTAGCGGCGGTCACGGGTGTAAATTCAACAGCGTTTTCATCGCCGATAATTTCCTTGGCAATCATCTTGGCCAGCTCGATCTCCAAACCTTCATAGGATTTGGTTTCGGTGTTGTACAGTCCAAAGAAGGGAACGTCTTCCTTAACGCCTACTTTCAATACGCCCCGGTCCTTGATGGCCTGGACCTGTGCGGGCAATCCGGAGCCGGAGCTGCCGGAGGAGCTGTCCGCCGGAGCGGACGAGGAGGTGGAAGCGGGAGCGGAAGTGCCGCAGGCGGCCATGGCCAGCACCAACAGGGCGGCGGTAAGAAGCGCGGTCAGCTTGTGCAACGTTTTCATGTGAGGGTCCTCCTTGTCATCGTTCATTAAAATTTGTTGGAAAGCATCTGCAAAGTTTGCTGTATATCCCGCATCCGGTACGTCCCAGGAGGGTCGGCGCCGGAATTATCGGATGATCTTGCTGAGGAATGCCTTGGTCCGTTCCTCGGTGGGGTTTTCAAAAAAGTGTTCCGGCGTGCCTTCTTCCACAATCACGCCGCCGTCCACAAAGATGACCCGGTCGGCCACCTGACGGGCAAAGCCCATTTCGTGCGTCACCACCACCATGGTGATGTTCTCCTTGGACAGTCCGATCATCACATCCAGCACCTCCTGGACCATCTCGGGGTCCAGGGCGGAAGTGGGTTCGTCAAAAAGAATGATCTTCTGCTGGGAGGCCAGCGCCCGGGCAATGGCGACCCGCTGCTTCTGCCCGCCGGAAAGCTGGGGTGGGTGGGCGTTGGCCTTATCCGCCAGACCTACCCGCTCCAGATACCGCATGGCCCTTTCCTCCGCATCCTTCTTTGGCACGTGCTGGAGCTTTATGGGGGCCAGGGTCAGGTTCTGAAGCACCGTCATATGAGGATACAGGTTAAACTGCTGGAAAACCATGGCGGAGGTCCTGCGGACCAGCTGGGTCTTGTTTTTGTGGGGCAGCAGCTGCCCATCGATATACACCTCGCCCGAGGTTGGCTCCTCCAATCCGTTCATGCACCGGATCAGGGTGCTTTTTCCTGAGCCGCTGGGCCCGATGATGACCAGCTTTTCTCCTTCTGCCACGGTCAGGTTAATGCCCTTGAGTACCTGAAGGCTGCCGAAGCTTTTGCACAAATTGACTGTTTTGATCACAGGCGTCCCTCCTCTTTTTCCCTCGGACAAATTTGCATATGATTCAAAAAATTATGCAAAACCAAGCCGGGCGCAAAAATCATTTTTGAAAGTTTTTCTTTTTTTCTTTCATAATTTATTCTTAGGATTTATTGCAGGTTCCTGAAAATGGCCTAAAATACATTGAATCTGTGCCGTTGTTTTCTAAATTATAGTGTTCCAAGTCTTCTCTGTCAAGATATTTTTTGAAAGTTTTTTGTTTTATCTTGCTTTTTTCAGATCTTTGTTATGAATGTCAAAAAAAATATCCTGCAAAATTGCTTTTTTAATGCAATTGAATAAAGTGCGCAATACACAAACTTTTTGCCCCAAATCTGTGCATATATCAAGGACTCTTTTCCTTCCCCGCGCTGGATTTTCCCCTGCGCCTGTGGTATATTATGAGAGTTGACCGGCGGTCCGAAGCCGTCCGGCGTTCATTATTATTAAGGAGGCAGTCATGGCAGCCAAAACCATCGGTATTTTTGATATCATTGGGCCCAACATGATCGGCCCTTCCAGTTCCCACACAGCCGGCGCTCTGCGCATCGCTTTGCTGGCCGGCAAAATGGCCAAAGGCCGGATCGTACGGGCTGATTTTGTGCTGTACGGCTCTTTTGCCCAGACTTACCGGGGCCACGGTACCGACCGGGCTTTGGTGGCGGGTATCCTTGGCTTCGGCACCGAGGACCGGCGCATCAAGGACTCCTTCCGCCTGGCCAAAGAGGCAGGGCTCACCTATACCTTTACCACCAACACCACCAAAACTGACGTTCACCCCAACACAGTGGGGATCACCGTCACCACCGCCGACGGCGCTGTGACCACTGTCACCGGCGAGTCCATCGGCGGCGGCAGCGTCCTGATCAAGCGGATCAACGGTGTGGACATCGACCTGTCCGGCGAATATGAAACCATCCTGGTCAAGCAGACCGACCGTCCCGGCGTGGTGGCTTATATCACCCGGTGTCTCAGCGATTACAATATCAATATTGCTTTTATGCGCATGTACCGGGAAAATAAAGGCGAGATCGCCTATACTATTGTAGAAGCGGACGAGCAGATCCCCGCAGAGGTCATCGCCCTGATCGAACAGCATCCCGCCATTGAAAGCGCGCTTTTGATCCAGATATAACAGGAGGTCCGTCATGAAACGCTACCGTTTTACTACTGCCGCCGCCCTGTTGGAGTGCTGCCACAGTGAAGGAATTCCCATCAGCGAGGCTATGGTCCGCCGAGAGGAACTGATTCTGGGCACTCCCCGGGCTGAATCGGAAGTCCGTATGGCCCGGGCCTGGGAGATCATGAAGGATGCCGTGGCTCAGGCCCTTTCCGCCCCCCAGCAGACCATGGGCGGGCTCATCGGCGGGGAAGCCATCCGGCTGGACCGGATGCGCCGGGAAGGCCGCTCTGTTTGCGGCGGCGTAGTCTCCAAAGCCATTGCCTACGCCATGGGCGTGCTGGAGGTAAACGCCAGCATGGGGCTTATCGTAGCCGCTCCCACCGCCGGCTCTTCAGGCGTGCTGCCGGGGGTGCTCATCGCCCTCCAGGAGGAGCGGGGTTTTTCGGACCAGCAGATGCTGAAGGCTTTGTTCAACGCTTCTGCCGTAGGGTACCTGATTGCCCATAATGCCACCGTCTCCGGCGCCGAGGGCGGTTGTCAGGCTGAGGTGGGCGCCGCTTCCGCCATGGCGGCTTCCGCCGCTGCGGAGCTGTTGGGAGGCTCTGCGGAGGTGTGTCTCAGCGCTGCGGGTTCCGCTCTGGCCAATGTGCTGGGGCTGGTGTGCGACCCCATCGCCGGATTGGTGGAGGCCCCGTGCCAGAAGCGCAATGCCATGGGCGCTTCCAACGCCCTGATCTGCGCCGAAATCGCTCTTTCCGGTACACCCTGTCTGCTTCCGCTGGACGAAATGATCGCCGCCATGTATGCCGTGGGACGTTCTCTCCCCTGTGAGCTCCGGGAAACCGCTCTGGGAGGGGTGGCCGCCCAGCCCACCGCCTGCTCGCTCTGCCACCGGATGCAGGACGAATAAGCGGCAGCGTAAAAGGCTTTTTCCCACCAAGCCAGAGGGGCTGCTGCAAAATGAAAATGCAACGACAATCCGAATAAAAACGAGAGATAAACAATGAAAAACGGTCTTCAAAGGAAGCGGTTCTGCTTCTTTTGGAGATCGTTTTTTGTGCATGATTCTCGGGCTATTTTACAGCAGTCCTCTGCACCAACCTCATAAGGGTCTATATTCACTGTGCGGCAAGACGGAGTGAAACGGTCCTGCCCATGGCATTTTTTACAAGAGGCCCTGTCATGCGAGGCTGCTTGTATGATCAGCAGAAAATCGGCTCCCTTGGGAGGGTACTGCCCAAAGAGTGCTGGTTTTTATGCAGGGCGGTACGGCGGCAGATTGCGGATCCGGGTGTCGCTGCGTGTATGCCGGCGAGGGTTCCGCTTCCAGACAGCCGGTAACCTTACTCAGGGAAGCATACAACGTATCATTGGCCCGGCATAATCTGCAAAATACCCCTCTGAAAGGGCGACCACAAATACACATCGGAAAGAATGCAGCGAATCGCCCGTCAAAAATGGACATTCCTATATAAAATATGCTTTTAAAATTCTTTCAGCATGCAAACCAGGAGGAATGACCCATGACCCAAGCCGGGGAAAAAATTGCCGATGCCCACGCCCACATCTTTCCTCATAAAATTGCCGACAAGGCGGTAGCCGCCATCGGCAGCTTTTATGATATTCCCATGGAACACCAGGGATTTGCCCACTCCCTGCTGGGAAGCGGAGGAAAAATCGGAGTGGACAAATATCTGGTCTGCTCCACCGCCACCCACCCCGGTCAGGTGGTCTCCATCAATAATTTTATTGATGAAAAATGCCGGATGCACCCCGAGTTCCTGGGGTTTGCCACCCTGCATCCCGACTTTCCCGACCTGGAGGCGGAGGTAGAGCGGATCGTGTCTCTGGGACTTCACGGCATCAAGCTGCATCCCGATTTCCAGCGGTTTGACATCGATGATCCACGGGCCCTGCCCATGTACCGGCTGGCGGCGGAAGCCGGACTACCGGTGCTTTTCCACACCGGGGACGACCGGTATGATTTTTCCGCTCCCCGCCGGCTGCGGCGGGTTCTGGATCAGGTTCCGGGACTCACCTGCATCGCGGCCCATTTTGGAGGCTACCGCCGCTGGGGGGAGGCTCTGGAGTATCTCCGCCATCCCGGCGTCTGGTTTGACACCAGCAGCAGCCTGTTTGCCATTGAACCCGATCAGGCCATGGAAATGATGGACCGGCTGGGATTCGACCGGTTTCTTTTCGGCTCTGACTTCCCCATGTGGGACCATCAGGAGGAGCTGGCGCGGTTTGACCGTCTGCCTCTCACTCCCGTTCAGCGCCGGCAGATCCTTTCGGGTAATTTCTGCCGCCTCTTCGGAGTAGAATTTTAAGGTTTCGGCCCGATAAATCTTCCAAAGTCCTTTGCAAGCGGCTCCATTTTGTGATATAATGCAAAAGTTAGATAGAAATACTGTTTGAATTGCCAACGTTCAGGAATGTCAAGGCAGGAGGTAACCTTTTTGAAACGGGATGATTTGAGAAACATCGCCATCATCGCCCACGTTGACCACGGCAAGACCACCCTGGTGGACGAGATGCTCAAGCAGGGCGGCACCTTCCGGGAAAACCAGGTAGTGCAGGATCGGGTCATGGATTCCAACGATCTGGAACGGGAGCGGGGCATCACCATTTTGGCCAAAAACGCTTCCACCACCTACAAGGGTGTAAAAATCAACATCGTGGACACCCCGGGCCACGCCGACTTTGGCGGCGAGGTGGAACGGGTACTGAAAATGGTAGACGGCGTGCTGCTGCTGGTGGACGCTGCCGAGGGGCCCATGCCCCAGACCCGCTTTGTGCTGGAAAAGGCTCTTTCTCAGGGTCTTTTGGTCATTATCATTATTAATAAGATCGACAAGCCGGACGCCCGTCTCAACGAGGTGGTGGACGAGGTTCTGGAACTGCTGATGGATCTGGGCGCGTCGGATGAGCAGCTGGACAGCCCTGTCATCTTCTGCTCCGGCCGCCAGGGCACCGCCACCTTCTCCCCCCATGTGGAAGGGAAGGACCTGGAGCCTCTCTTTGAGACCATCGTTACCTATATTCACCCCCCCGAAGGAGATGAGACCGCCCCTCTGGGCGTACTGGTTTCTTCGGTGGATTACAGTGAATTTGTGGGACGCATCGCTGTGGGGCGGATCAGTTCCGGCAAGCTTTCCACCAATATGGAGGTTGCCGTCTGCGATTACCACAACCCTGACGTCAAGGGCCGGGCCAAGGTGACCGCCATCTATCAGTATGACGGCGTCAAAAAGACCCAGGTGCAGGAGGCCACGGTGGGTGACATTGTCGCCTTCTCCGGCATTTCCGATATCAATATCGGCAACACTGTCTGCTCTCCCAACGCTATCCAGCCCCTGCCCTTTGTCAAGATCAGCGAGCCCACCATGGAGATGACCTTCTCGGTCAACGACAGCCCCTTCTGCGGCAAGGAAGGCAAATTCGTTACCTCCCGCCAGATCCGGGACCGTCTGTACAAGGAACTCCTTAAGGATGTCTCCCTCCATGTGGAAGACACCGACAGCGCGGACAGCTTCCGGGTCCTGGGCCGGGGTGAAATGCACCTGTCCATTCTCATTGAGACCATGCGCCGGGAAGGTTATGAATTCCAGGTAGGCGCGCCCAAGGTGCTGATGAAGGAAGAAAACGGCAAGCTGCTGGAACCTTACGAAGAGCTGGTGGTGGACGTACCCGAGGAATATATGGGCAGCGTCATGGAAAAAATGGGCTATCGCAAGGGCGAACTGCAGGAGATGCATCCCAAGGGCAGCCGGATGGAACTGAAATTTATCATCCCTTCCCGTGGGCTGTTCGGTTACCGCAGCGAATTCCTCACCGACACCCGGGGTGAAGGCATCCAGAGCGCGGTTTTCCACAGCTATCAGGAGTACAAAGGGGAAATCCCCGGCCGCAAGTCCGGCAGCCTTATCGCTTTTGAGACGGGCGAAGCAGTGGCTTACGGCATCTGGGGCGCTCAGGAGCGGGGCACCATGTTCATTGATCCGGGCGAGAAGGTCTACGCCGGCATGGTGGTGGGTTCCAGCCCCAAGGGAGAGGATATCACGGTCAACGTCTGCAAGCGCAAGCATCTGACCAACACCCGGGCCAGCGGCAGCGATGAGGCTCTCCGCCTGATCCCGCCCGACCACATGAGCCTGGAGGAATGCCTGGAATTCCTGGCGGAGGACGAACTGCTGGAGGTCACTCCCAAGAATATCCGGATCCGCAAGCGCATTCTGGATCATAACCTGCGGATGAAAGCTGCGGCAAAAAATAAATAATCCCGATTCAGGTTTTCCAATCAAAGCCTCCCTCGCCGTTGTTCGCTGTGAGGGAGGCTTTTGAACATAAAAGCCCTCGCCGGTGGAATTGACCGGCTTCCCCCCGGTTGGAACGGGTTCTCCCCTGTTTTTCCCATTCTGAATTTGACAGGGCCGATTCTTTGATGGTATGATGATTTTTAAGAGACACAAAAAATGCGGCCCCATTGTTGCGGTCCGCAAAGGCTGGTGAAGCGTATGATGACCCTCCAGGCACTGGAGGACAGCAAGGTGGACGGACTCGGGAAGCTGGGTGTTCTGCGTCCCATTCCTGATCTGTCCAGCCGTCCGGTAAGGCTCCGGAAAACCGTCATGAGCCGTTTTGGCTCTTTTGTAAAAGAAATCGTTACTCCCCTCTATTCCCGGGAGGCCCTTCTCCATCTGGACAGCGCCCAGCCGGATTTCAGCTTTGCTCCCGAAGCCTGCGTGGGGCTTCTTTTCTCCCGCCGTAAAGACAAACCGCTGGGATATGTCCTTCGTACCAGCGGCGTTTATCACCTGGCCCTCCCGGTTTACCCCACCTCCCTGTTCGCGCCGGCTTTTTACCGGGTGGCAGGATATATGGTGACGGAAACAGGCTATGTGGCTGTGGTGCGGCGCAGGACTCTGTTCTGGGCTTTATTGGCTCTGCTGGCCGGAACCGCTTTTTCCGTCAGCTATCTGTGCCTGGCTTATGGCGTCTCCGGCGCGTGGGAGCAGCTGTCCTCCTTCTTCCGGAACCTGCCCTTCTTCTCTCTGTGATTGTCGGAGGTGTTTATTTTGCCCGCTCTTAAAGACCTGCATCAGGTGCTTTTTCTGCTTCTTACCCTCTATCTGACAGGCGTAAACCTGATTGGCCTGTGCGCTATGGGGTGGGACAAGCGCCGGGCCCGGCGGCAGCAGCGGCGGGTTCCCGAGCGCACCCTGTTTATGATCGCTCTGCTGGGCGGCTCTGTGGGCTCCTGGGCAGGAATGTACCTTTTCTGTCACAAAACCAAGCATCTTTCCTTTGTCATTGGCATTCCGGCCATTCTGGCGGTTCAGCTGCTGGCGGCAGGATGGCTCCTGTGGCGCTTCCTGGGCTGACGAAAAATCAGGATCGTCAGCCGCCGCAGAACGACCTGTAAAAACTTTGTTTCAGCAAGTTTTTGGGAAGTGCGGCCTCCAGTCCCACTTGGATCTCTCGCTTGCGGCCTGTAAATTGGCGCACATAGGTCAAACAAGCCTTGCCTTTGCGAGGCTTGTTGTTTTATTGGTTTCCTGGAGAAAAAGTTTTTTACGCTCCCTGCCAAAGTCGGGGAGCGTCTTTTCTTGGATGCAATCCCAATCGCCGGCTGCGCCGATGGCTTGCGGCGATTCTGCAAATACCTGTTCCCGGCAACCGCTTTACGGCGCTTTTTGTTCCTGATGGTCTTGCTCCACAGCCCGTAAAGAGGCAATGTTTTCAGCAAAGTGCATCTGCAACTCAGGGCGTTTCTGAAATCAAAGAAATGCACATTTGGCAGGAAATTCAGAGCTGAGGTCAGGCCCCCTGCTAAGCCAGGGGCTTGAGTAAGCCCTGGAAGAGCCTCATACCGGCACGCCTCTCAAGAGGCACTGAATCATCCATCTCCTGCATCACTTGCACAGCAGCCCCTAAGCGGGCATTGCTTTTCCAGAATCAATTTGGGGGCAACCTTAAAGTTGCTGAACTTTTCTCGCTTCCCTCGGTGCTTGAAGCTAAAGTTTTTTTGACACTCCCCGGCAAAGCCGGAGGTTGCCTTTGCGCTTAAGCAAACAAAGCAAAAGCGAGGAATCCTTTGCGGGTTCCTCGCATCTTTAAGACGGCAGCTGCCACTGCCTGCGGATAAAGATGAAAATTTTGACTGTTCAGAAATCACATAGCTTTTGAATAACATGCTGCTCTATGCCTAAAATCAGTCCGGTTAGGGCAGAGCCTTGCGTAAGCCTTAAAAGATCTTTATGCCGGCAAGTCTCTTCGATGCACTGAAAAATCCACCCTTTCATCACTCGCCCCGCAGCCCATAAACAAGCACTTTCAGCATTAAATCAGCCCTTACAGCACAGGAAAATTGTTATGATCCTCCTCGCTTCATCCGATACATCAAGCGGAAGCTTTTTGCCGGGCGCCTCTGCCGGCAGAACCGGGGAGCCTTCCGCCGCAATTAACGAAAATAACAGAGGAGGGACGCAGCCTGCAAAACTGCGTTCCTCCTCTGTGCATCTACACCGCCATTGCCGTCCGTCACGGCATCTTGGCGTTTTCTTTCCCCTATGCCGCCCCGGCCATCCGGCCAGGCGGACATCAGTCATATTTTGCCAAAGGCCGCTGTTTAAGGCTTGCCCGGCTTTTCCTCAACGCCCAGGACGCGGCTCAAATCATGAAGTTCCTCATTACTGGCCAGCACCAGCAGCACGTCCCCGCCTTTCAGGACGGTTTTACCACGCGGAATGATCAGCTGGCCATCCCGGGTCACGGAAATAATAATGCACTCTTCCGGCAGGGAGATGGCGCTCAAAGGCAGTCCATCAAAAGCATGCCCCTGGGGAAGGGTCACCTCGCTGATGGTAGCCTGACCACGGTTCAGGGAGATGACTCTGCGGATAGCGGCAGAATCCACCTCACGCTCAATGAGCCACGCAATGTTGTCGGTTCCGGAAATGGGGATATCCACTCCCAACTGCTTCATAACCGGAAGGTTCCGGGGATTGTTGACCCGGGCCACCGTCCGCCGCTGCCCAAATACCTTTTTGGCCAGCTGGCATGCTACCAGATTGGCTTCATCTGAGCCGGTAACGCTGGCAAATCCCCAGGCTTCCCGGGTCCCGGCCGCTTCCAGAGCATCAATGGTGCTGCCGTCTCCGCAAATCACTTTGACCCCCAGGGTATCCGCCGCATGACGGCAGATCTCGCGGCTCTGTTCCACCAGAACGGGAGTATGTCCATGCTCCATCATGGTTTTGGCCAGATAATATCCGACCTTTCCCGCGCCCACGATCACTACTTTCATCGGTATACTCCTCCCTTATATGGTGCGCACCACCAGCAGCTTGTCCCCTTCCTCCATCCGATAGAGCGGGTCTGCATCCCGGAGCACCACTTCGCCGCCGGCGCGCACAACGCCTACCGCCATTTCCTGGCTGTCATGGGACATTTCTTCCAGGGTCAGCCCCAGACAGCTTTTGGGGATCTCCATCTGTCCGGTGGTGATGTTGGTAGAGCCCACCGCGAAGGAAGCGCCTGCCCGTTCATTCTCTACCGCCCGTTCAATGGCGTCCACCGTCAGGCTGGTGGGGCAGACTGCCTCCAGACCGAACTGCGCAAAAACATTTTTCCGCCGTGGGTCAAAAATACGTGCCAGCACCTTGGGGACCTTAAAAATCTCCCGGGCAATTTGTGAAACCATAATGTTGATGTTATCATCCTCACAGACCGCCACCAAAAAGTCGCAGGCTTCAATACCCGCCTGCTTCAAAACATCGGTATCAATCGGGACCCCCTGGATGGTATAGCCCGAAAACCCTTCGTCCAGACGGTCGAAATTTTCGGGATGGGCATCCACTACAGCCAGATCATGGCCCATCTTGTCCAGAGAATTGGCCAGGCCGGAGCCGACTTTTCCGCAGCCTACGATCAGGATATTCAACTGAAATTCACCTTTCCTTCCGTTGGCTGTAGCTGTCAGAGGCGGAAACCGCTTTCTGCACACATGCAGCAGCGTCCTCCGTACAGTATACAGCCATATGGGCATTATACCACAAATTTCTATAAAAGAAAGTCCGGCAGGTGCAGGCACATCTGTATTGCTTTTTCTCACCCAGCAGGCAACAGAAATTATTTTTTAAATAAATTCAGCATTTTTTACACAAACCCCTCTTTATTTTCGCTTCCATATGGTCAAATTGGAAGAAACCGCATTGATTTTCTCCAAAAAATGGTATAAAATAGAAGAACCATCACCTTAACCCCACAAACATAAGCCTGCTTATCAATACAGCAAATGTTTTTTTACAACAGATTTTCCTAACATTTCATGGCGGAAGCGGAGTCATTATTATATGATGAATTGTCAAAACGTGAAATTGCAGGACCAAATCATTATAAATAATTTGTTGGCTGTTCATTATTTTCCATGTTCGGAAAATATTTTTTTCCCGGGAGGGTCCCATCGTTTTTGGGAATTTTTATATGTGGATCAAGGGGAAGCGACTGTTACCGCCGGAAATCAGATGCATCTTCTCAAAAGCGGACAGGTCATCTTCCATAAGCCCATGGAATTTCATCATCTTTGGCCAGGCAGCGCGGAGCCATCCCATATAGTCAGAGTTGCCTTTGAATGCACTTCCCCCAGTATGCATTTTTTTGACAACAGGATTCTGCAGCTGGATGAGGAAGACCGCTCCCTCCTGGCCCGGATGGTACAGGAAGCCCGGGCTCTGTATGTCTCTCCCCTGGAGGACCCCGGCCTGGCCCAGAGCGAATTTCGTCAGAACGCCCCCTTTGCAGCTTTGCAGGTTCTCCATCTTACTCTGGAGCTACTTCTTCTCCTCCTGATCCGCAAAAATGGAATTTTGCAAAATGCATCTTCCGACTTGGGAATCGATATGCCCGACGGAGGCTGCAAAAGAGATTCGGGCAGCGAAGACATCCTTACCGCTGTGCTTCGCTATTTGGAAACCCATGTTGCAGAGCGTCTTACTCTGGATGAGGTATGCCGCAGCAATCACATCGGACGCAGCTGCCTGCAAAAAATGTTCCGGGAGCGGGTGGGCGGAGGCGTCATGGAGTATTTTGGCAGGCTGAAAATTGAAGCTGCCAAACAGGCCATTCAGGAACATTCGGGCAGCTTTACCGAAATTGCCGATTCCCTGGGATATGCTTCCATTCACTACTTTTCCCGGCACTTTAAAAAAATTACCGGGATCACTCCCTCTGAATACGCCGCTTCGGTAAGGGTACGGGCTGAAGGCCTCCATACTTCTGCCGGGCCCTTGGATCGCTGCGCGTCCTTTTACCCAAAGCAGTAATTTCTTTGCCGGGAGGATGGGGTCCTCAAGGAGGATCCCTTCCCGGTTTTCTTTTTCTCCGTTGTTTTTCAGGTGCGCAGCCTGCTTCATCACTTTTCCCGCCACCGATGGCAGCAGTGTTTTCCCAGGGCATCTGCCCACGGGAAAGAAATTCCTTTGCCCCCATTAAATAAGGGTTGTCTTAAGATATTTTTATTAGTATAATAATAAAGTAACATCAAAAAGGAGGTTCTTTTATGAAACTTGCTCTGAATACCCACAAGCTTCTGGCTGACCGCACCTGGGAAGAGATCATTGATGTCTGCCGGGGATGCGGAGCTGCCGGCATTGAATTCAGCATCGGCTATGGACACAAGCATGGTGTCGAATTGGATACCCCCCCTGAAGAACTGGCCCGCATCAGGGAAAAAATTGCCGCCGCCGGACTGGAAGTTGCATCCATTGCCTCCTTCTGCCGGTTCGACATGGAGTCCCAGGAGGAATTCCAGCGCAATCTGGATACCGCCAAGCGGGGCATTGATCTGGCGGTCACAATGGGCAGCCCCATTTTCCGCTTTGTGGCCAACGGCCTGCCCGATTTCATGTCCCGGCCCGACTTTGTGGTACGCATTTCCAAGGTGATGCGGGAACTGGCGGAGTACGGTGAAAGCAAGGGTGTTCTGGCGCTGCTGAATATGCACGGCACCTTCCAGCATCGGTGCGATGTTTCCCGGGCAGCCCAGCTGGCTGATCATCCTTACAGCGGTCTGGTTTATAACTGCGATCCCTCCGACCTGGTGGGCGGCTCCGCTGAGGTTACACTGGAGCGGGTGATGCCCTATGTCCGTCACGTCCATCTGCATGAGCTGACCGGCGGCTATCCCTATGCCGAAATGTTCCGCTATATGCGCAAAGCCGGTTATAACGGATGGTTCTCGGTGGTGGTGGACGATCCTTCCCCCGAGGCGGAGCGTCTGCTGGGCTACTACTGCGCCCTGTGCCGGGCCTGGTGGGATTCCGCACTGTAAAAAGGATTTTTCAGAAAAAAGGTTGGGGCTTGGGTCCCAATGAAATTGACTTTCCGCAGCTAAGGTGCTCCTTGCCTGCGGGGTCTGCAAAAGGCGCGGTGTTTCTCGTTTTGAGGAACACTGCGCCCTTTTTGTACAGGAACCATGGCAGCACAGCGGTACAAACCATCCTGGCAGTCGTATGCTGCCTTGCAGGCAGTTTTTCTGTACAAAATCTTCTTGAACCATTTTACAAAAACGCCCGCCGACTCCGGAACGATCGGCGAGCGTTTTTATTTTGCTGCACGGAAGTGAAAATTGTTCTCCCGCTCCGTTGGGGAGAGCAAAAGCTCCTGCTGCAGAGGGGGGCAAAACTCAAATCAATTTTTCATCAAAAGAGAAGCTTTCGGCGTTCCCTCTTACCTCCCCAAGTGAGAAATAACATGGGCGAAAATATCGAAGTCCATGGTCCATGCTGCACTTGCCGTCAGAAAGCCTTTGCCGGTTTTTTCCAATTCGGGTTGGAACAAGGCAGGGATGTTTTGAAAAAGCCTTTTCCCTGTTCCCCCGAAATATGACGATCTTTCTTAACGTCTGCTGCACGCTCCTTGGCAGCCCGACTTTGCCCGGGAACCGAGGAACCGGGAAAGACTTTTGCTGCTTTATTTCTCTCTCCCCCGCTGCTGCAGCAGGAAAGCAGATATGCGCCGTCCCTTTGGGAGGGTGTCTGATATTTTTTATAAAAGTTTCGATAACCGCGAAAACACCGGTTGAGCGTTTCCAAAAAGGGAAAGTCTGCTGCGGTTGTGTGGGAAAAGGTCAAACCCGTTCCACAGCTGCCCGGTGTGCCCTGGCAAAGGCTACCGCAGCACAAATTTCTGAAGCCTCTTCGCATTACCCAAAGGTCCGGGCACTGCCGGACAGGACACAGAAAATTTAGCCACGGATCTGGTCATTTGTTGAGGATGGCCATAAATTCTTCTCCGGTGATGGTTTCCCGCTCCAGAAGATACTGAGAAAGCTCATGGAGCTTGTCCAGGTTTTCTTCCAGGATCTTCACCGCCTTTTCATGGGCGGCAGATACTGTCTTTACCACTTCCTCATCAATCCGGGCAGCCGTCTGGGCGGAGCAGGCCAGGGATGTGTCGCCTCCCAGGTACTGGTTGGACACCGTTTCCAACGCCACCATGCCAAAATCTTTGCTCATGCCGTAGCGGGTAATCATGGCACGGGCCAGTTTGGTTGCCTGCTCAATATCGTTGGAAGCCCCAGTGGTCACCGACTGGAATACCACTTCCTCCGCCGCCCGGCCACCGGTCAGGGTAGCAATTTTGTTGAAGGCTTCCTCCTGGGTCATGAGGAATTTTTCTCCTGTATCCACCTGCATGGTGTAGCCCAGAGCCCCCGAGGTGCGGGGCACAATGGTAATTTTGGTAACCGGTGCCGAAGCGCTCTGACGGGCCGCCACCAGAGCATGTCCGATCTCGTGGTAGGCGACGATTTTTTTCTCCTGGGGCGAGATAACGGCATTTTTCCGCTGATAGCCGGCAATGACCACTTCCACGCTCTCTTCCAGATCCTCCTGGGTCACGCTCTCCCGTCCCATCCGCACTGCCCGGAGGGCTCCTTCGTTGACGATGTTGGCCAAATCGGCTCCCGAAGCGCCGGAAGTCGCCCGGGCAATGGCGTTAAAGTCCACTCCGTCTGCCATCCGCACTTCCCGGGCATGGACCCGGAGGATGGCTTCCCGTCCTTTCAGGTCCGGGAGTTCCACAGGGATGCGCCGGTCAAACCGGCCGGGCCGCAGCAAAGCCGGATCCAGGGTCTCGGGCCGGTTGGTGGCCGCCAGGATCACCACGCCTTTGGTGCCGTCAAATCCGTCCATCTCGGTCAGAAGCTGGTTCAGGGTTTGTTCCCGCTCGTCGTTGCCGCCGATGCCTCCCTGGTCCCGCTTTTTGCCGATGGTATCGATCTCATCAATGAACACGATACAGGGGGCTTTTTCCCCTGCCTGCTTAAAAAGATCCCGCACCTTGGCCGCACCCATGCCCACAAACATTTCTACAAACTCGGAGCCGGAAATGCTGAAGAACGGAACCCGGGCCTCTCCTGCCACCGCTTTGGCCAGCAGGGTTTTACCGGTACCCGGAGGCCCCACCAGCAAGGCGCCTTTGGGCAGCCGCGCGCCAATCTGAGCATATTTGCCCGGATTATGAAGAAAATCCACGATCTCAGTCAAGGCTTCTTTGGCCTCATCCTGTCCTGCCACATCGGCAAAGCTTTTCCCTGTCTGGGCTTCCACATAGATTTTGGCGTCTGCCTTGCCAAAGGTCATGGCATTGCCCATAGCGCCTCCCATCCGCTTCATCATCAGCCGGGATATCAGCTGGCCGATGAGTACAAACATGAGGATGGGGAACACCCAGGTCAGGATAAAATTGAAAAGAGGAGAATTCTGGGTGGGGATCACGGTACCGAAGGTGACTCCGGAATTCTTCAGCCGCTCAGTCAGCTCCGGATCGTCCCAGAGACCGGTCTTGTAATACCGCTCTTTGCCGTTTTCATCCACAGCCTTAAAAATATACTGCGAGTCCTCTTTTGCTACCTCTTTTACCTGTCCGGCGTCAATCATGTGCAGAAATTCATTGTAGCCCACTTCCACCACCTGCTTCTGCAGAAGGCCGGGGGCCAGCAGGGCATTGAACAGCATGATCACCAGCAGCACCGCAAAGTAATAGTAAAACCATGGCTTTTTAGAAGGTTGCTTCGTCTCTTTCACCGGATCATCAACTCCTTTATATGGAAATGAAATATGGAATTCTGTAATTACTATTACTATAACATCCGGTTTTGTAAAATCAATGGACAAATTGTGTCCTGCGCACAAAAACTTCCATTTTTGTAAAAAACAGGCGGACCAGACCTGTGTATGGAAGCCTTTTTACATCCGCTCCCGCAGCCAGACGGCTGCCATAAAATTTGCAAATATTTTCAATCCTTTCAAAGCATGGACAGATATTGCCCGTCTTATATCAAACGCCGCCCCGTCTCTAAAACGGAGCGGCGTAATTTTCGCCATCAGGACTCAGTTTTTTTGCGTCGGTACAGCAGGTAGGAGTAGACGGATGGTACCAGAACCATCAGCGTCAGGATGCCTGTCATAAGCCATATGGCCCGGAAAAAGGCAGTGGCCAGAATCACAATCCCTCCGGCAGTCCAGACCCAGCCTGCCAGCCGGTGGGTGCGCGTCCAGTTTTCCTCATCATGGAGGGTCCAGGGCAGGCGGAACCCCGCGGTATAGCTGGGCCGGCATTTGGGCAGATAGTTGCCCAGGACGGTAAACATAATACCCATGGACAGAATCACCGGGAGCGTGGGGTCTACCGGGCCTGCCAGGGCGTTCCAAAGGATAAATCCCTGGACGCCCGCCGAAATGACCGGGACGCTCCACCGCCCCATGGACAGGATGGGGTTGGAGGCTCCCCGGTTGCGCGGGTCGTTGGAAAGGAAAAACCACAGCAGCAGATGGAGCCCCGTCATTGCCAGCGGCAGTCCCAGAGCTGCCATGGCCCGGGAGGAGTATCCGTCCGGCTGGCCGGAGGGTCCCCAATGGGTAACCACCTGATCCGGCAGAAGGGGGTACGCCCACAGGCCTGCCGCCACCGGCAGCAGGCAAAGAACGGTGGAAAGCCAGAAAGATCGCTTATTTGCTGGATTTTTCATCCGAATCATCTCCTTTAAACTGAGACAGCCACAGCATCAGCTCTTCAAATACTGATGTGTTCAGTTGGTAGTACACATAGTTTTTGTATTTTGTCTCAAAAACCAGCCCTGCTTTCTTCAGCTGGGACAGATGATAGGAAATGGTGGCGCCGGTCATATCAAACCGGGCGGCGATTTCTCCCGCCGACATCTTCCCCTGCCGAAGCATCACCAGGATCTCCCGCCGGACGGGATCGGACAGGGCCTTGAAAGTTTCCGGAAAACCCATAGGCTTCCCTCCTTGGGCCAAATATTTAGATTATTTTCTAAATAGATTTTACCCAATCCGCTTATCCGAGTCAATAGTATTTAGAATTTTTTCTAAATATTGGCGTGGCAATTTTCCCCATAAGACATATCCATCTCCCCAGACAGGGCTCACATTCCGGTCAGGCCGGCCCTATTTTGTCCCTCAACTGTCAGCCCCTCCAACGGGCGGCGCCGGGAGGCGTGATTACCTGCGGTCATAACCATCTGGTAAACCGGCAGCTTGAGTCGGCCTTGCAAGGGCCCGTTACCAGCATGTATTTTCAGACCCGCTGAATCGTCCTTCCCTTCATCAGTGGCCCGCAACCCCTAAACGCAACCGACATGCAACGATAGTTTTTTGTCCCTGATAATTTACCGTTGGAAGCCCGCTTCACTCCCTGCTTGAAGTCAAAACTTTTTATCCAGCACCTGTACCGGCAGTGCCGGTGGTTTTTCCTCAATATAAAAAGCCTTTTGCCGCACCAGCAAAAGGCTTTTGGATAAATTTTTCAGGACATGGATTCTTCCCGGGCCGACACATAGGTGCGGTCCAGGGTGACCACCGGGTAGTAGTCTCCCCATTTGCGGATTCTGGTTTGGATCATGGCCAGCAGATCCTGATCCTTGATGGAGAAGCCAATGGGCACCGCCACATCAAAAATCAGGTTGTAGTGGGTAGCTCCCTTAACCAGGCGGAAATCATGAATGCTCAGCCCATTTCCCAGCCCCTCTACCAGTTCTCTGACCCGGGCCCGCAGAGCGTCCACTTCCGGATCGTCGGTAACCACCGGGTCCAGATGGATCACCAGATGGATCCCATGGCTTTGGGCAATGTCCCGTTCAATATTGTCAATGATATCGTGGCTGACCAGAATATCCTCCGAAGCGGGCACCTCGGCATGGAGGGAGGCAAAGCACCGGCCCGGCCCGTAGTTGTGGACCACCAGATCGTGTACGCCGATGATTCCCTCATACCCCATAACAAAATTTTCTATGGTCTCAATCAGCTCCGCTGAAGGGGCATCCCCCAGGAGCTTATCCATGGCGTCCCGGATAATTCCCACGCCTGACCACAAAATAAAACAGGCGACCACGACGCCCACCCAGCCATCTACCAGGAGCTGGGTAAAGTGTCCCACCAAAGTGGCTGCCAGGACCGCGGAGGTAGCCAACACATCCGACAGGCTGTCGGCGGCGGTGGCAGCCATTACCGGAGATCCGATCCTCCGTCCCAGGTTCCGGTTAAAGGCAAAAAGCCCCAGTTTTACCAGAATAGAGCCCACCAGCACCCAAATCATGACGGGGGTAAAAAGGACTGCCTCCGGGTGAAGGATTTTTTCCACCGAGCTTTTGGCCAGTTCGCCCCCCAGCAGCAGGATCAGGATGGCCACTGCCATGGAGGCGATATATTCAATGCGGGCATGGCCAAAGGGATGTTCCTTGTCGGCAGGTTTTCCGCTGAGACGGAAGCTGATGAGGGAAATGACCGAACTGCCTGCATCGGAAAGATTGTTCACCGCATCGGCAGTGATAGCCACGCTGCGGGTGAGGGAGCCTACGGCAAATTTTCCCCCAAAGAGCAGAAGGTTGGCGGCGATGCCGGTAACGCTTCCCAGCCGTCCGTACCGTTCACGCACCCTGGGATTTTCCACGTCCTGGTAATCCGGGACAAAATGCTTCAGCAGCCATTCGATCATGCTGCAGCCTCCTTTTCTGTCCGGCCTCTGGCCCAAAAGTTTCCTGTTATTGTACTCCATCAGCGGAAAAAATGCAACTCCCCCGCCTGTCCTTTTTTATTATTAGCGCCGCTTATGGCTGGGGACGGAACTTTCGATACTGCCGCCAGCCCAACCTGTGCTACAATAAAAAGGTACCCGGAACAGCCGCAAGGCTGTTTCTCACCTCCCAACTTGCGAAAGAAGGAATCGTCTATGGTCAAAGCCATTGTAGGCGCCAACTGGGGCGACGAAGGCAAAGGAAAAATCACCGATATGCTGGCTCAGGACGCCGATGTGGTAGTCCGTTTTCAGGGCGGCAGCAATGCCGGCCATACCATCGTCAACCAATATGGAAAATTTGCTCTCCATCAGCTTCCCTCCGGCGTTTTCAATTCCCGGATCACCAATATTATCGGCAACGGCGTGGCCCTGTCGGTAGAAAACTTCACCAAAGAACTTGCTTCTCTCAAAGACCGGGGCGTTCCTGCTCCCAGGATCCTGGTTTCGGACCGGGCCCAGCTGGTGATGCCCTACCACCTGCTGCTGGATACCTGTGAGGAGGAGCGGCTGGCGGGGCGCAGCTTTGGCTCCACCCGTTCCGGTATCGCTCCCTTCTATTCCGACAAAGCTGCCAAAACCGGCTTCCAGGTCTGTCAGCTCTGGGACCCGGAGGACGAACTGAAGGCCCGGATCCGCCAGGTCATTGAGATCAAAAACACCCTGCTGGTCCATCTGTACCATCGGGAGCCCCTTACCGTAGAGGAGGTTTACACCACGCTGATGGCCTACCGGGAGCAGCTGGCTCCCTACGCCGCAGACACCTTCCACTTCCTGCGTGATGCTGTGGGCCGGGGGGACCGCATCCTTCTGGAAGGACAGCTGGGGGCTCTTAAGGACCCGGATTTCGGTATTTATCCCATGGTCACTTCCTCCAACACCATCGCCGGCTATGGTGCCGTGGGAGCAGGGCTGCCTGCCCGGGAGATCGGCGAGGTGATCTGTGTGGTCAAGGCCTACTCCAGTGCCGTGGGCGCCGGGGAATTTGTCAGCGAGATCTTCGGCGACGAAGCGGAGGAGCTGCGGCGGCGGGGCGGCGATGGCGGAGAATACGGAGCCACCACCGGGCGTCCCCGGCGGATGGGCTGGCTGGATCTGGTAGCCAGCCGGTATGGGTGTCAGGTCCAGGGGGCCACCCAGGCTGCCTTCACCGTTCTGGACGCTCTGGGCTACCTGGAACGCATCCCGGTCTGCGTCGGGTACGAGATCGACGGCCGCCGGGTGGACCACTTCCCCAACACCAGCCTGCTCCACCGGGCCCGTCCCATCCTGGAGACACTGCCCGGCTGGCAGTGCGACATCCGGGGCATCCGCCGCTATCAGGATCTGCCCAAGGCCTGCCGGGACTATGTGGAGTTTGCCGAAAAAGGGCTGGGCGTCCCCATTACCATGGTTTCCAACGGCCCTGCCCGGGAGGACATCATCTACCGCTGATGCCCTTCGCCCCGCAATTGTGTGGGAAAATCTCCCGGGCTTTTGCTCCGGCCGCCATACCCGGGCCTGTATATTTTTCTCAGACCCGCAATCAGGAGCGCGTCATGAGCGGGTCCCCTTCCCGGAAACGGGAATCCAACCGCAGAAAAACCAAGATCCTGTCCTTTGTCGGGGCCAAAAAGCTTCCGGGCAAGCATCGACCCCTCGTCTTATTCCCCCAGTCCATGGACTGGAAGCCCCTTGGGCCGGGGAGCGGCTCATATCTTTCCGTTAAACAGGAGGCCGCCTTTGCCAGGCGGCCTCCTGTTCTTTTATATACTTCAGCGCCATGAGGGCCCCGGCCATCGGAAAAAGTAAAAGGGCTTTGGCCTGAGACCCGGTGCAAACCGGACTGCAATCAAGGGGCAAAAAATCAATGGACTTTGTCAAAACAAATCGCCTTGTTATGGGCTGGGGGACAGGCGATGCGGGAGAAACTGGTATCTCCCGAAAATCCTGCCGGCATAAGCCGCCCTATCTGAACCCCTGAGCTGGAACAGATGCCTGACCTCCTCCCGGCATGGGGTCCGCCCCAAAATGCGGGGGATTCCCGGTGTATTTCTGTCCCTTTCTCTATTTGCAGGGGTTGCTTACGTTTTTTCCTGATCCTCAGGCCGTACCGCGTACCGCAGGATGACCGGCCAGATCCAAAGGCTGGCAACAAGGGAAGAAAAAGCGCAATGGAACACCACCAGCCAGGGCAGGCTGAAGGGGAACAGCAAAAAGGTTCCGCCGTGCAGCAGCAAAAGCGTCAGGACCGCTCCCACTGTCCGTCCTCCCCCCAGGAACACCAGCAGCACCGCATTGCGCAAAAGGTCGGCGGAAAAAAGCTCCACATTGGCCGCCAGCGGGAAAAGATACAGCCCAATAGCCAGGCTCAGCAGAAGGGCAGCCGGGGTTACCGCGGCCATCCATCCGCCCATGGACAGCGCCATGGGCAGGGCCGCCACCCCCAGCAGGCACACGCCGGTAGCCGGCAGGCCAAAGAGCAGGCCCTGTTTCCAGTTGCTTCGGAAAGCTTCCAGGAAATCCCGTACCGGGTAAACGTTCCGGTCCCGCACCATGGTAATGGTAAGCCGGCTGAGGGCTGCCGTAGCGGGACCGATGGTGACCACCGGCAGGCAGCAGAGGAGGTACAGGAGATTCAGCGTCACCAGCGGCCAGCCCTCCCGGCATAAAATATCCCAAAGCAGCGCCAGTCCTTTTTTGGGGGGAAGATTGTGGGGAATCCCCGGCCCTGGGCGTTTAAAATCTCCGCCGAAAAATCCCATGGCATACTCCTCCTTTTGCTGGGCGCTTCCATCCATATCTCGGTCCGACTTTTCCAGTATAGAAAAAATGTCTGCGCTTTGCAAGAGGACTTTCCGCCGCAGGAAGCCATTGGGAGGAGGCGAGGTTTTTTGCTTTTCAATTTCCATCCGCAAGGCTCACAAATTTCAGCGGCTTTTTCTGGCGGATCTTCCAATTCTGTTTCGGGAGCCTTTCCCTGCTCCCCCAAACCTTGACAAGAAGCTCTTCCGGCCACTATACTGAACTCAGAGATTTGTGTATGAGCTTGATGGAGCGGCGGCTCCGTCCTGCTCTTTTTTTGTACAAAGGAGGATCAGCACAATGGACCGGTACGTGATTGCCCTGGATCAGGGCACCACCAGCTCCCGCTGCATCATCTTTGATCAGCGGCAAAACATCGTGGATATGGCCCAAAAAGAATTTACCCAACGTTATCCCAGACCCGGATACGTGGAGCACGATCCCATGGAGATCTACGCCTCCCAGTACGGCGTACTCATCGAGGTCCTGGCCAAAAGTGGTATTTCTCCCCGGGATGTGGCGGCCATTGGTATCACCAACCAGCGGGAGACTCCCATTGTATGGGAAAAATCCACCGGCCGTCCGGTGTATAACGCCATTGTGTGGCAATGCCGGCGCACCGCGGCTCTCTGTGAAGAATTGAAGAAAGATCAGGCCCTGACCGACTATATCAAAAATTCTACTGGTCTGCTCATTGACGCCTATTTTTCCGCCACCAAGATCAAATGGATCCTGGACAATGTCCCTGGCGCCAGGGAAAAGGCGGAGGCCGGAGAGCTGCTGTTCGGAACCGTGGACACCTGGCTCATCTGGAAGCTTACCGGTGGGGCGGTCCATGTCACCGACTACACCAACGCCTCCCGCACCATGCTGTACAATATCCGGGATCTGTGCTGGGACAAGGAGATCTGCCGGGCGCTGGATATCCCCATGTCCATGCTTCCCCAGGTCTGCTCCTCCAGCCGGGTATACGGCACCGTCAACATTGAAGGGGTGGAGGTGCCCATTGCCGGCTGCGCAGGGGACCAGCAGGCGGCCCTTTTTGGTCAGACCTGCTTTGACAAGGGGGACGCCAAAAACACCTATGGCACCGGCTGCTTCCTGCTGATGAATACCGGTGAGGAACTCTTCCAGAGCAGCAACGGCCTGCTGACCACCATTGCCGCCGACCCCGGCCCCAGGGTGCACTATGCCCTGGAAGGGAGCGTTTTTGTAGGAGGCGCAGTGATCCAGTGGATCCGGGATGAGCTGCGGCTGGTAAGCGAGGCCCGGGATACCGAATACTTTGCCGCCTCGGTGGAGGACAGCGGCGGCGTTTATGTGGTGCCTGCCTTTACCGGCCTGGGGGCTCCTTATTGGGATATGTACGCCCGGGGCGCGATTCTGGGCCTGACCCGGGGCACAAACCGCCGCCACGTGATCCGCGCCGCGCTGGAAAGCATCGCTTATCAGACCTACGATGTGCTGGATGCCATGCAGCGGGACACGGGGATCCCTCTCACCGAGCTGCGGGTAGATGGCGGGGCTTCGGCCAACAATTTCCTGATGCAGTTCCAGGCGGATTTGAACCGTCAGACCATCCGCCGCCCCATGATTCGTGAAACCACCGCCCTGGGGGCCGCTTATCTGGCCGGCCTGGCGGTGGGGGTCTGGAAGGATCTGGACGATATCCGCTCCCAGTGGACGCTGGATAAACTGTACCATCCCACCATGCCCGCCGAAAAGCGCGACCGGCTCCTTCGGGGATGGCACAAGGCAGTCTCCCGGGCCAAAGCCTGGGAGGAAGGCTGAGGCGCATACTCCTTTTTCAGAGATGCTCCCCACGCCTCCCGCTTCCGGGCAGCAGGGACTGGTCCGGCCGCTTCACCCAATGCTTCAGCTTTTTAGCCTCTCCCGGCAAAGCCGGAGGATTCCATGCCGCCAACACTTACAATTATAACCACCGGCTAAGCCAGCCCAGTTGGCCCTGTAAGAACCTATTGCCGGCATACGTCTCGAGACGCGCTGCGTTTGATTTTATTCGCATCACTTGCACTATAGCCCGCAAACGGGCGGCTGCTATAACGATGGCTTTTCATTTCTGATAACCGGCTGTTTGCGGCTCGTTTCGCCCGATACGGAAAACAAAAGCTTTTGCGGGACACCTCCGCTGGCAGAGCCGCTGGTTTCCCTGCTGAACAAAAACCGATGCCCACTCCGGGAATTCCCCGGCAGAAAGGGCATCGGTTTTTCTGTGCTGCTTTTATTTTTTCCGAGGAAGGTTCTGGTTTTGCTCCCATTTTCCTTTTGGGATATGGGATGCAGACTCAGTTACGGCGGAAAATTCCGGTGAGACCCTGCCAAAGGTCACGGAACATGGCTGCTATCCTGCCCAGGAAGGTGCCTGTGTCCACCTGCTCCTCCTCTGCTGCAACTTCTTCCCCTTCCTCAGCCCGGATCTCCTGGGTCCTTAAAACGATCTGGACCGTCTGGGGCTCGCCGTTGCGGCTGTCGGTCAGAGACTCCCGGGGCGCATTGGGATCCGCCAGAAGCAGATTATCAAGCTTCCCGGTATGTTCTTCCCATTTTTCGTCGATGAGGTCGGTAATGGTATCTTTGGCGCTGCGGATGTTTCCCGTCTCATTCAGGCCCACGGCCGCCCGGCGCAGAGCATCCGCCAGGCCGTTCAAAGTATCCTGGGTCCCCCGGTCCAAATGTTTATCGCTTTTTCTGAGGGTGTTTTTGGCCCGCGTAGCCAGGCGGCGCAGGTCGTTGAGAAGATCCTGAGCCGTACTGCTGGCCGTCCGCCCATCCTGGATGGAATCCTGGATCTCCCCCTGGTACCGGCCCAGCAGTTCCAAAAGAGCCTGGATCTGTCCCAAAATGGCGTCGGCCTGCCGGGCGGCGTCCCCTGCCGCGGCGGAAAGGGCCTGTGTCCCGCCGCCAGTTTGGGCGGAATCCAACAGGGCCAGCAGCTTTTCCAGGTCTCCGCCCAGTCCGCCGCTGCCCAGGCTGCCGCACAGGTCACTGATTTCTCCCGCGATGCCCAGCGCCGCCTCATAATCTCCCGACATTCCCAGAGCCATGCTCAGATCCTGCAGGCGGCCGCTCTGGTCGTTGATCTGGTCAATGGCGGCGTTGCCCTCGTCCATCGTCTGCAGCTTTTCCTCCACCAGCTGCTGGTTTTCATAAAGGTAGACCAGCTGAGGAGCCGCTTCCGCCGCCTGCTGCGGCGGATACCCCTGCTGTTCCAGTGCCGCAGCCACAAACTGGACAAAAGAAACTCCCTGTCCCGCGCTCTCATAAGCGTCATGGAGCCGGCGGGCCGTCTCCAGCTTTTCCCGCACTTCGTCTGAGGTCATGCCGTTGTAGGTGATATGTTCCAGTTCCCCGCTGCTGACAGCGTCCAGGATCTTTTGCAGGGAGGCCGTGCGGCTTTCCATGCTGTCCAGGCTCTCCCGCAGCTGCTCCATATGCAGGCGCAGGCTTTGGGAAAGGCTCTCCCCTCCCGCCTGCTCCAGCTTTTTCAGTTCCTCTGCCAGCTGCTCCAGCACCTGGGCACAGGTCTTCAGGTCGGTGCGGAGCCCCGCAATATTCTGATACAGATCGCCAAAAATGCGGTTCAGGTCTTCCGCGGCATGTCCGGCGCTGGTAAGATGGCCGTTGAGATCATCAAAGCTGTCATCCAGATCATACATATCCTCCAGCACATCGTCCAGCCGGTCATACAGGCTTTCCTTGTTTTCGGAAAGGATTCCCCGTGCCTTTTCCAGTTCCTCCAGTCCGCCCGCCGCCCGGTTCAGGCTGCTGCCCATACCGTCCAGGCTGTTGAGGATCACGTCCAGACTGCTGTTGAGCTGGTCATAGGAATCCTGGATCTCTTCTTTGGCCTCCCGCAGGCCGGAAATCTGTTCCAGCTGGGAAAGGGTGGCAGGCATCATGGTGAGCACCATGCCGGGGAAGGAGAAATCCTCGCTGCCCACCCGCAGGGTATAGTGCTGCTCCTCTCCCGGCAGGACCATGAAGACAGCGGTGCGCAGGTTGCCCATCAGCTGCACCTGGGCCCCAGGGGCCTCCAGGGACAGGATCTCATCGTCGTTAAAGGCGGTGGCAGCCATCAGCACAAAGTTGTTGCGGGCATATTCCGAGGCCGCCGCATTGGGAACCAGATCCAGCATGATTTCCACCATGCCGCATTTGCCTGCCAGATCCTGAGCCTTTACCGGTACGCCGTTGAGTTTGTAGGCCAAAGATACTGTCCAGGGCAGTTCCCGGTAAGGCTCCGCCGTGGATCCCTCAAAATAGAAGGTACGGGGAGGCTGCTCCCCCAGGTCGAAGGTGACGGTCTCCTCCCCTATCGCAGGCTCCGTCCCATCTGTAAGATTATTGACCGCATCATACCGGCCATAGTCCACGATCCGGCTGTTGCCCTGGGTGTGGTAACTTTTGACCACGCTCCCCTGATCCAAACCTCCGTAATAGTCCAGCGTGGCATAGTAAGCCTCATCGTACAGGACTTCCAGGGTATATTCCTCTTCCTCGGCGCCGTAGGCAGTGGTGGACAGAGCCAGCATCAGGCTCAGGGCCAGGGCTACCGGCCGGCGCCACAGGGCGGGATGTGTCTTGTATATCATAAAAGCAGCACTCCTTTTCAGTGTGTCTCACCGGCGAGGGCGGACTGCCGGTCCTTCTCCCGGGCCTTTTTCCTTCCCAAAAATCCCTCTCCGGAGCCGCGGGGCGGGCGAGGGGTCCTCCACCAGCGGCTGGTGCGGGCGATCATCGGCTCACAGACAGCCAGCAGCGAGGGAAGAATAAAAATACTCACCAGGGCGGAAATAATGGCGCCTCTGGCCAACAGCAGGCAAATGCCGCTGATGATCTCGATTTTGGAGATCATGGCCACGCCCATGGTTGCGCAGAACATAACCAGAGAACTGGTGATAATGGATACATCGGAAGCGGAAGCCGCCTTGCGGATGGCGTCCAGCCGCCCGCTTCCCTTCTGCAGTTCCTCCTGGAAGCGGGTAGTCATCAGGATAGCATAATCCACGGTTGCACCCAGCTGGACGCATCCCACCACCGTAGGGGCGATAAAGGGAATGATGGAGCCGGAAAAATACGGGATTCCCTCATTGATATTGATGGCCAGTTCAATGGCCGCCACCAGCAGCACCGGAACGCTGACCGACCGGAAGGTGATGCCCACGATTACCAGGATCGCCAGGATGGAAATATAGTTGGTGACCTTAAAGTCCACATCGGCAATCCGGATAAGATCATCGGTAAGGGCAGCCTCACCGGTGATGTAGGCCCCCGGATCATATTCCTTGACAATGGCCTGAAGCTGCTCCAATTGGTCCCGCACCTGGTCGGTAGCGGTGGCAAAGCGGGAATTGACCATCATCATCTGCCAGCCATCCTGGCGGAAGATCTCCCGCACCTGGCTGGGTACAAAAAAGTCGGGAATGCCTTCGGGCAGGACGGAATGGTAGGACAGCACCGTGGTCACTCCCTCCACCTCCCGGATCTCCCGGGTCATCTCATTCATTTGAGCAAGGGGCAGATCGTCCCGCAGGAGGATAAAGTGAGAAGTGGCCATATCGTAATCGCTTTTCAGCTTGTTGGTAGCAACAATGGAATCCATATCCCGGGGCAGAGAACGGTCCAGCTGGTAGTAAACCTGGGCATGGGTCTGGCCGTACACCGCAGGGATGAACAGCACCAGAAACAGCAGGCAAAAAGCCTTCCGGTGCCGGATCACAAAGCCGTTGACCCTGTCAAAGTCGGGCCGGAGGCAGGGATGGGTGTAGCGCCCCACAGCCCCGTCCAGCTGCAGCAGGATCGCAGGCAGCACCAGCACCACCGTCAGCACCCCCAGCACCACGCCCTTGGCCATGACGATGCCGATATCCCGACCCAGGAGCAGCTGCATAAAGCACAGAGCCAAAAAGCCCGCCACTGTGGTCAGAGAGCTGCCGGACAGGGAGGAAAATGCCGCCTGGATGGCGGTTTCCATGGCGTCCCGTTTATCCGCCGTCACCAGACACTCTTCCCGATACCGGTGGTAGAGGAAGATGGAATAGTCCATGGTGACGCCCAGCTGCAGAATGGCCGCGATGGCTTTGGTAATATAGGAGATCTGTCCCAAAAAGATGTTGGTCCCAAAATTGTAAAGAATGGCCAGGCCGATGCTGGCCAGGAAAGCGGCGGGCAGTACCCAGGACTCCATGGTGAGGGACATGGCCGCAAAGGAAAGGATCACCGCCAGCAGGATATACAGGGGCATCTCCCTGTCCACCAAATCACGGGTGTCCCGAATCAGAACCGAAAATCCTGCCAGATAACAGTTTTTGTTGCACAGGCTGCGCACCTGTCGGATAGCCTCCATGGTCTCATCACTGGCGCCGGGCATGTCATACTGCACCAGCAGCATCGTGGAGTCACCGGAGTAAAAGACGTCCCGCACCTGTTGCGGGATCATATCAGTGGGCAGCTGGATCCCCGTCAAACTGGAAAGCCATACGGCACTGCTGACATGCTCCACCTCCTCGATCTCCGCCCGGAGGCGGTCGGTATAGGCAGGGGGCATTCCTTCCACAATCAGCATGGTGGTGGCCGCCATATGGAAGGGGTCTTCCAGCAGCTTCTCCCCCTTGGAGGAATCCAGCTGCGGCGGCAGATACGTCAGGATGTCATAGTTGATACGGGTGGCAGCCGCCCCCACCAGGGAAAACACCAGCAGAACAAGAGCGGCCCCGATCACCAGTCCCGGCCGCCGGGTAATAAAATGCGCGGTTTTTCGCACCAAATCAAGTCACACCTTCCTGTCATAGAGGGAAATCACGGTTCATCCCAGCTTTGGTAATCCCGGAGGGTCCTTCCGCCCCTGCTGCCGATCACCCGCACCGTAGAATAAATCACATAGATGCTCTGGAGGCTTCCCACTGCCACAGCCACTCCGCAAAGCCGTACCAATACCAGAAGGCTTGTGGAAGGGCGTGCCAACAGGACCGTTCCCAGCCCGGCGGTGCATCCCGCCAGCAGCAGGATCCGCCACCAGCCCGGCACGCCGAAACGCCGGGCTTCCAGCGCCGTTTGAATGCGGAAAAGACCATCCACCAGCGCCAGAAGCCCCGCCGCCCAGGGTACTGCCGCCAGCGCGCGGTCGGGACGCAGCACACCAAAGCTTCCCGCCAGAATCAGAAGGATCCCGGCTGCCAGATCAAACTGATAGGCCAACCGGTACAGATCCCGGGAAAAGTACCCGCAGATCCGGACCGCTCCCAGTATTACCGCAGCAGCTCCCAATAATCGGCAGGCCCCCCGCGCCCATATTCCCGGGAAAAGGATCAGGGCGATCCCAGCCGCCAACATCAGCCCTGCGGCGGCAATGCTCAACATTTTAATTTTACGCACAAATTCCATCCTGATGCCTTCCTTTCCGCCGTACTGCCCTGCGATTTTTTACAGTTTCAGTTTATCTCTTTCCCCCCTGGGCCGCACCAGTCAAAGTCCGCCGTGTGCGGAATTTTTGGGCATTTTCCAAATTTGCACAAATTTTTCTTGGGCCTGGCCAGCAGAAAAATACCTCTTTCCGACACGGGCAACCGCCTTTCAAAACTATGCTCCCCGGCAAAGCCGAAGGTCTGAAAAAGCCCGGGACCCGGGAAAGGGGATGCTGCAAAATGTTCCTGCCGAAGAGAATGCATAAAAAAACCGGTCCCCAACTGTCTTTCAAAATTATGCTCCCCGGCAAAGCTGAAGGTCTGAAAAAGTACAGGACCCAAGCAAGGGGCTGCTGTAAAATGTCCCTGCCGAAGAGAATACATAAAAAAACCGGTCCCCAAAGGAAGGAGGACCTCTTCCTTTGATGGCCGGTTTTCATTGTTTGTCACGAATTCCTTGTGCAGATGGCTATTGTATTTTTATGTTGCAATAGCCCTGTTTTACCGGTAAACCTCCGGGAAAATTCCGAATTGTTTTTTCCTGCATCCCCTGCCCCACTACCTGTAAACAAGCCAGTCTCCTTTCAGGGAAGCGCATCCATCCTGCAGCTTTTGCGCAGCGGTTGGCTCTGTTTCATGCTTGAAGCTGAAGTTTTTATCCCCCCGGCAGAGCCAGGCATTGCCTTGGGATGAAGCCAATAACGTCAAACCGGCGCCCCCTGGAATCAAAATCCTTCCAGGAAAGCGCCGGTTGGCATAAAGTTTTCAAAAAGTCCGTCTCAATAACCGTCTTTTATCATTTTACGGAGAAAAGGGCAGGTTCAAAATGCCGTCTCCATCTGTCTGGCAGGAAATTTCTTTTTGCAGCATAGAGCCCGGAACATCTTATAGGAACAAGCATTGACGGCAGGGATCCTCCGTCGTCCTGCTTTGGCAGCCCGGTTTTCACCGCTCTGTTTTCGGCAGGCATGCGGCCTCAGGATTGATCCAGAGCCCCGGAGGACTTTCCCGAGGCTCATGGTACCTGCTTCTTTTCCCCATGGCCGGGGACACAGGCATCGCCCCGGACAGGAGCACGCCGTCCTTCGCTTCATCGTCCCCTTCGTCTTCCATAGCGGCCACGCCATCCGGAAAATGCAGGGAACGACTTCAAGAAGAGGATTCGGCCAGTCAAAGTGTTTCCGGCGCTTTTCTCCGGCTTTACCTCCCGTCACCCGCCGGACAGAAGGACAGCAGGCAGATTCGGACCCCATCCCCGGATATCTTTCCCGCCCTGCCGGAAACGGCATGTGACCGGGAGTATCTATTGCGGGTGCTCTGCCCCATTCACCAGGGCGCTGCGGATATTCCCTTCAAACAGCACACCGATCCGGCGGATCACCTCGGTCAACTCCTCCTGCATACCGCCGCGGATCCACTGGAATACGATCCCCGCCAGCGCGTATTTGTAAAAATCGCAGATGATCCGCATATCCCGGGGAGATACATCCAGCCCCTGAGATTTGGCGCCGACAAATTCCGGCAGGATCCGGTCCGCCACCCGGAACAGATATTGCGCCAGCAGTTCCCGGTAGGCGGAATTGTACACATGGTACACCGCCTTACGGTTGCTGAGGGCAAACTGGATCCCTTCAATAAATCCGTCCTGCCAGGACTCAATGGAAGGAGCGTTTTCCACGATCTTTCGGATCTCCTCCTGCATCAGTTCCTCCAGCAGGGCATAAATGTCCTGATAATGGTAGTAAAAGGTGTTCCGGTTGATCTGGCACCGGTCTACAATATCCTTTACGGTGATCTTATCCAGCGGGCGCTGATTCAGCAGCGTAATAAAGGCTTCCGTAATGGCTTTTTTGGTCAGCTGCGACATTTTCTTCCCCCTTTTGCCGTGAGCCGGGCAGGCGATGGAAACCCCTCCAATTTGTTTTATTATACCTTGCCCGGAAGGTCTTTGCAATGTATCCCCCACGGCATCGGCCGCCCGCGTCCTCCGTATTTTAAGGAAGTTCCACATCAAACCGGTAGGCCATCTCGTAAACCTCGTCGCCATCCCGGAAGTTGGCATACAGGGTATAATGGGCGCTGTATGGAACCAGCGGCAGGAGAAAGGGATCTTCCAGATCCTCACTGAACAGCTGACGGCTTGCGCTCCGATCCCAGTTTTCCACTTCCACCGTGTAGGAAGACGTATACAGGTCATGGGAAAAATACAGCCGTACTTCTGCAGCCTCGATGCCGCTGATCCCCGGCGCCTGACCGGTAAAGGGCGGCGACTCCCCGCCGGGCTGTACCTGGCCGTCCACCGCCAAATTCAGCACATGACCCTCCGCCTCCATCAGCTGGCCGTCGGGGTTGGCCTCTTCATTAAAATAAAGCATCAGTTGGGGAGGGAGCGGAAGGTCCTCTTCCGTTTCCGGGGGAAGGATCAGCAGTTCATCCAGCCTCTCCCAGTCCAGCGGCTCTGTCAGGTAATAATTCCGTTTTTCCGGCTGTTCGTCGTACAGCGGGGTCACCCCTACCGTTTGATCCTGCAGGTGGACTCCAAAAACGCCCCGGGGGCCCTGGTAAATCAGGATCATCTCCCTGCCCGGAGAAGAAAAGGAGTAATTGCCGGTCAGTTCATAGAGCTGCAGTTCCGCCAGATATCGGTTCAGGGCATTTTCGTCGGTACAGACATAATTCTGCAGGCCGCCGTCCACCACCTGGCTGACGCTTTGCAGCCGGTGCTCCAAAAGATCCCCGCTGTAGAAGATCCCTTCCTGCCCTGTGGCCATGGGATAGGCCAGCGCCACATAGCCGCAGCTGATGATCAGTCCGAAAAAGACAAGCCCTACCGCAAAACCTCCCTCCAGGCGCTTCCGGGGCTTGATGACGTTTCGCAGCCGGTAGCGAAGGGCAGAAGCGGAAGCGGAAAGGCAGGTGGTGAACCCCCGCTCATCTCCCGCTGTGCGCAGCAGCAAATCGGCATAACGGCTGCGGGTGCCGGCGTCGGCGTTGAGGAGGACCGTTTCATCACAGCTCAGTTCCAGATCATCGGCACTGCGGCGCATGGCCATCCACATAAGAGGATTGAACCAGCACATGGCAGTACAGAAGGTAAGAAAGAATTTGTTAAAGCTGTCTTCCCGGCCAATGTGGATCATTTCATGGCGGAGGATAAGGACCAGTTCCTCCTGTGTATAGTTCCGCTCCGGCAGAAGCACCCGAAGGGTTTTCCGAAAGAAGCCCACTGTCAGGGGCGTCCGGACCCGGGACGCGTACATCAGCGGAATGCCGCCCTTCTTTGGCTCCATTCCAGCCGCCGCCTGCTGCTCCCGCCAAAGTGCCAGGATCCCGGGGTCTGTTACCGGGCGGGCGTCTTTCAAAACACTGCGCCGGAACAGCAGGTGGGCGACTATTTTCCATCCCAGCACCGCTGCAAAGCCGGTCAGCCACAAAATCTCCGCCGCTTTTACCGCCGGCGCGGGGACCCGGATCACCCAGCGCGGTCCGGGGAGCTGCATAAAGCTTTGCTGGGTAAAGTAGAGATAATTGGGCAGCAGCCAAAGTACTGCGCAGACCCGGGCACTGAGAGTACGGCGAAGCAGGGGCAGCGCCAGCAGCAAAAGGGCGTAATAGACACTGATATGCAGAAAAATCTCAAAGCACATGGAAAAGATCATCTGCACAGTGGTCTGCCCGTCGTACTGGAAGGGCAGGGCCACTGCAAGGATCAGCAGGAAAAGGGGCAGCAGGTAGTTGGCCAGATAGGGCACATAACGGCGCTGCCTGGGCGGAAGAGTTTCCATGGTTTCCCGCTGGTTTCTGTCGTAGATGGCATAAGCCAGGGCCCCGGAAAGGATCAGGGCAAAAAATCCCCGGAGCAGCACTTCCACACTCATAGGGCCTCCTTCTCCAGCAGTTCCCGCAGCTGGGCCAGTTCTTCCCGGGATAAACCGCTGTCACACAGGGCGGCAGCAAAGGTGGACACGCTGCCGCCGCAGAGTTTTTCCCAAAAGTTCCGCCCCTGAGCAGCCAGGTATTCCTGCCGGGAAACACAAGGCGTATAGATGCTTTTCCGCCCACTTTTTTCGATATTCACAAACCCCTTTTCCCCCAGCCGGACCAGCAGTGTCAGCAGGGTGGTTGCAGCCATAGGCCTGGCCCGGTGAAGATTTTTTTCGATTGCAGCCCGGTCTGCCGGGGGCGTGCAGGACCACAGGGCCTGCATGACCTCCAGTTCGGCATCCGGCAGACGGCGGATGATATTGGGATCCATGGCGCTCCTCCTCTACAATTGTAGTACAATATTATTCTACAATCGTAGAGTATCCGTGTCAATACATCCGCCTATTTTTAGATTTTATCCTATCGGCAGTTTGCAGCAGTCTGATTTTTTCGCCGGCGGCAGACGGCTTTGAATGATAAAGCTCAATCTTTTTTGTATGACGAAAAATCATCTTTCCCCGGTTTTCCCTGCTCCGCAGGGCTTACAGGAATCAATAAGAATTCCCGGACACGTGGGATCCTGTTTTTCTCTCATGATGGATCACAGAGGACTGCTGCAAAACGGAAAGGCAATTGCGGTTTGCACAAAGAATGAGAGATAAACAATCAAAATCGGCCCTCTAACCAAGCGGTTCTGCTTCTTTGGGGCACCGATTTCTGTACATCGTTTTTCAGCGAGGCTATTTTGCCGCAGCTTCTTTTTTATGGCAGGCTTCTCCGCCAGGCGCCTGCCTTCCATAGGTGATGGCGTCGGACTTTATGAAGCCGCCCCCTGCACAGCGCCTCCGTGCCGGCAGGCTGTCCGGATGGTCTTGCAGCTTTATCCAACATAACGGATCCGGACCGGTATATATCTGTTATGATCCGGCCTCTGCCGGCTGCTTTGCCGGGAAGTATTCCATTGCTTCACCGGTGAATCAACGGTTCTTTCGCAGGTCCCTCCATAAAATGCGGAGAAATTTACAAAAATTTTACCCCTGCATCTTCCTTTCCTTTCTCCTCCTCTTCCCTGTATCGTGGTACAATAGAGAATATACTGTGGAAATATGCCCGTTTTCCCGGCCGCAAATTTTTGAATTTCCCCCGAAAATCCCGCGGCCGTACCGTATTCTTTTCTTGGGGGATGGAGGGAATCTCATGATGGAAACAAAACAGGATCTGGGGGAACTGGTGGCTCGGGCCAAAGAGGATCCCCAGCTGGCGGATGCCCTGATCCAGCAATATATGGGGTTTATCCGCAGCGAAACGATTAAATTCACCCATGCCGCCCCGGAGCAGGGCCACGAGGACGAATGGAGCATCGCCATGCTGGCTTTTTACGAGGCTATCCTCAGCTATCAGCAAAGCAGAGGCACGTTTCTTTCCTATGCTGCCCGGGGAATCCGCAACCGGCTCATTGACCATTACCGGGTGGAAAAGCGCCACGGAAACGTGATTTCCCTTCACACCCCCGCGGGAAGCCAGGAGGAAGAAGATCGCCCCTTGCTGGATACCCTTCCGGACAGCGGAGATGCCATGGAAGCCTACACCTTGCGGGAAGCCAGCCGCAAGGAAATCCAGGAATTCGGCCAAAAACTGGAGGGACTGGGAATCTCCTTTTCCCAGGTAGCGGATAACTGCCCCCGCCAGGAACGTACCATGGCGGCCTGCCGCAGGGTACTTGACTACGCCCGGGCCAATCCTCAGCTTCTGAAGCGTCTGGAGCAGACAGGCCGTCTTCCCATGGGGGAACTGGCGGCAGGCTCCGGTACCGATCAAAAGACGCTGGAAAGACACCGAAAATATCTGGTGGCCATTCTTCTGGCCTTTACCAACGGTTATGAAATCATTCGGGGCCATCTTTGTCAGCTGGGGCCCACGAAAGGAGGGAAACAGGCATGAAATATCTGGTGATGGAAACCCACCCGGCCTATGCGGTGGTGCTGGACGAGTCAGGACATTTTCTCAAGGTAGCCAATCTCCGCTACCAGGTGGGAGATACGGTGCAGGAGGTCATCCCGCTGCGTCCTGGAGAAAAAAGCCGTCCGCGCCTTTGGAAGACAGCAGCGGCGCTGGCCGGCGCTGCGGCTTGCCTGTGTGTGGCTTTCTTTGGCTACTATCGCCCCAATTTCACCGCATACGGGACCCTGCGCATTCAAATCAACCCCGACGTGGAAATGACCATCAGCCGCACCGAGCGGGTGCTTGGGCTCCAGGGCCTTAACGACGACGGCGCACTCCTCATCCAGGGCTACGATTACCGGGGCAAAACCCGGGATACCGCCACCGACGAACTGGTGGAACGGGCCATCGATATGGGGTATCTGTCGGATGGAGACACGATTTCCATCACGGTAAACAGTTCGGATCCTTCCTGGCGGGAAAAAGAAGAAGAGCAGGTGCGTACGCAACTGGAGGATCGCTACGGGGAAAGCGTGGTGATCCGGTTGGACAGCCCGGACTCCGGGCAGGCTTCCTCCCCGGGGATGGGAGAGGTCGTGATCCCTGCCGTTCCCCAGTCACCGGGGGATTCCAACTATCAAGATACGGATTATGGGCCCAACAACGACGGCATCACCGACTATGGGGATACCGACTATGGCCCCAACAACGATGGCGTAACCGACTATGGGGATACCGACTATGGCCCCAACAACGATGGCGTAACCGACTATGGGGATACCGACTATGGCCCCAATAATGACGGTGTAACCGATTATGGAGATACCGACTATGGGCCCAATAACGACGGCGCAACCGATTATAAAGATACACACAGCAGTTCTGCCGTTGAGGCGGAAGCCAACGGGCAAAACAGCGATTATGACCCGGGAACCTCCCCGGATGACCAAGGCAGCGGAGATACCAACTACCAACCCTCCCATGGAGCATCCTATACGGACGGTGACACCGATTATGCCGACAGAGACACGGAGGACCGCTGAAGCCCACAGGATTTTCGTGAGCTTTGGTAACGCCAATGCGGGGACTGAAAAAAATTTTTAAAAAAATGATCCGGCGACCCCGGTTTGGGAAAGTTTCCTCCGTATTCTGTCTGTGTAAGCCGGAAAGGCCAAAGAAATCATGGGATCCTGGGATCCCGGTTTCCGGCAGACGACGTCGTACCGCTGATTTGATGCAACAATCTGCTGTTTTTAAGGGAGATGAACAGAATGAAACAATTTTTCCATGTCAAACGTTTGGGGCTGGCTCTGGCCGCCGCATTGATCCTGGCTGCGTTGACCGCCTGCGGGTCCCCTGCCGGTCCTGTTCAGGGATCCGCGTCCTCCGACCCCCTGCAGGTTTCGGAAGGCGGCGTTGGCACCCTGCTGCTGAGTGTAAACCCCGAAATTGAAATGCACTACAATGAAGAAGGAAAAGTAGTATCTCTTACCGGACTCAATAAAGACGGCCGGGACGTCCTTGCTTCCTATACCGGTTACCAGGGAAAGTCCTGCAAGACGGTCATTGGCGAACTGGTTTCCCGAATCGAGCGGGGCGGATATTTTGACGCCACCATAGACGGCCACGAGAAAAATATCATCCTCAAGCTGGAGCGCGGCTCCAAATATCCCAACGACAACTTCCTGGATGAGTTGGCCGACGCGGTGCGCACCGTGGTGGAGGCCGATCAGATCGGATCCAAGACCGTTGCTCTGGACGATGACGATTACGATGACCAGGGGTACATCAGTACCGCTGCCGCCCGGAAGATCCTCTCTGCACAGCTGGACCGGGATGACATTGAGTTTTTGGAAAAAGAGTACGATTTGAAGGACGGGGAGTACGAAGTAAAATTTGTACTGGACGGCGTGGAATATGAGTATGAAATCAATGCCGTCACCGGCAAGGTAGTGGAAATGGACACCGATTTTCAGGACTACGATGACACCGATTATGGTCCCGACCATGACGGCGTCACCGATTACAAGGATACCGACTACGGCCCCAACAACGACGGTGTGACGGATTACAAAGATACCGACTATGGTCCCAACAACGACGGCGTGACCGACTACAAAGACACCGACTATGGCCCCAACAACGACGGCGTGACCGATTACAAGGATACCGACTACGGCCCCAACAACGACGGTGTCACCGATTACAAGGATACCGACTACGGCCCCAACAACGACGGCGTGACCGACTACAAAGACACCGACTATGGTTCCGGCAGCAGCCGCTCCACCGATTATGGCAACACCAATTATCGGGATACCAACTATGATGACCGGAATGACTGAGCCTCCCAGGCTGCGCCATGAATACAAGCACCAGATCTCTCCTTTGGAGGATCTGGTGCTTTCCGGACGGCTGCGCAAGCTGTTCCCCCATGACCGGTATGCCGGGCCGGAAGGAAGCTATCGGGTCACCAGCCTGTATTTTGATACCCCTTACGACAGTGCACTGAGGGAAAAACTGGACGGCGTGGACCGCCGGGAAAAATTTCGCCTGCGCTACTATGGTACGGATACCGGCTTCCTGCGTCTGGAAAAGAAATGGAAAACCCGCGGGCTGTGCGGCAAGCGCAGTATCCGGCTATCCCGGGAAGATGGAGAACGGCTCCTGGCCGGAGAGTGCCATTTTTTACGTGACTGCCGGGACCCCCTGGCGGCAGAATTTTACAGCAAGCTGCAGGGACAATGCCTGCGTCCCCGGACCATCGTATGCTATGACCGGGAAGCTTTCTCCTATGTTCCCGGCAATGTCCGGATCACCCTGGACCGCAATGTGCGTTCCGGCCTTGGCAGTGTGGATTTTTTTAATCCCCAGCTTTTTTATTTGAATGTGCTGGAGGACCTCACGGTGCTGGAGGTCAAATACGACGCTTTTTTGCCCGATGTGGTCCGCATGGCGGTGCAGATCCCGGGGCGGCGGGCGGGAGCCTGTTCCAAATATGCCTTATGCCGGCGGTTTGACTGACCGGATTTTTCCAGCCAAAGGAGCAATGATTATGCCCACAACTTTTCAGGATATTTTTAAATCCAGCTTTCTGGAGCGCATGAACAGTGTCTCCATGCTGGATATGACGCTGGCCCTGATTCTGGCATTTTTTCTGGGTTTGTTTATCTTTCTTGTCTATAAGCGCAGCTACTGTGGCGTCATGTACGCCCCCAGCTTCGGCGTTACTCTCATCGCCCTGACCCTGATCACCACACTTCTCATTCTGGCGGTGACCACCAATGTGGTCCTTTCCCTGGGCATGGTGGGCGCCCTGTCCATTGTCCGGTTCCGTACCGCTATCAAGGAACCCATGGATATTGCGTTCCTTTTTTGGGCTATCGCCGTGGGTATTGTTCTGGCTGCGGGGCTGATCCCCTTGGCGGTGGTGGGCAGCCTCTTTGTGGGCGGAGTACTGCTGATTTTTTCCCGTCAAAAAAATGGGGAATCTCCCTACATCCTGGTGGTCCACTGCGCTGATGCCGCACAGGAGCGTCAAATACAAGCTCTGGTGTCCAATCGGGTCCGCAAAATAAATCTCAAGAGCAAAAGCGTTTCCCCCGGTGAGGTGGAACTGAATTATGAGGTGCGCCTGCGGGAAGCCGATGCGGCCTTTGTCAATGAACTGGGAGAAATGGAAGGCGTCCGTCATGTGGTTCTGGTCTCCTACAATGGAGACTATATGGGATAGAGCGATGATCCGACATAAGCACATCGACCTGATCTGTTTCCTGGCGGCTCTGCTGGCACTGGGGCTGACCGTGCTGCTGGCCTTCGGTCAAAGTCTGGGAATCCGCCCTGCCAGCACCGCTCCCGGGTATGTGTTCCGCCTTTTTGACAGCAGCCGGGTCCACACGGTGGATCTGCGGGTAGAAAACTGGCAGGATTTCATCGAAGCCGCTCCGGAAGAAGCCTATCGTCCCTGCACCGCTGTCATTGACGGGGAGGAATTTTTCCAGGTGGGGCTGCGGGCAAAGGGGAACAATTCCCTGCGGCTGACAGAGCAATACGGCCTGAGCCGGTACAGCCTCAAGCTGGAGTTTGACCACTATCTGGACGGCGGCAGCTACTATGGTCTGGACAAGCTTTCTCTGGACGCTTCCTTTCAGGACAACAGCTATCTGAAAAGCTATCTCACCTATGACATGATGGCTTTTATGGGGGTACCGGCCCCGCTGTGCAGCTATGCCTGGGTAACGGTAAACGGCCAGCCCTGGGGGCTGTTTCTGGCTATCGAGGAGCCAGAGGAAGCCTTTGTCCGACGGAACTTTGGGGTGGATCATGGCCAGCTGTACAAGCCGGATTACCGCTCTCTCCAAGACGAAAACGCCGACGTGGCCCTTCGGTATGTGGATGACGACCCGTCCAGCTACCCCAATATTTTTGAAAATGCCAAATTTGACACGACCGCAGCGGATAGGGCCCGGCTGATCGGGGCTCTGCGGACCCTTGCCTCCGGGAAGGATCTGGAAACAGCGGTAAACTTAGAGGAAGTGCTGAGCTATTTCCCTGTTCAGGTATTTGTCATGAACTGGGACAGCTATCTGGGGCATACCGGCCATAATTATTTTCTCTATGAAGAAGATGGGCTTTTATCCATCCTTCCCTGGGATTATAATCTGGCCTTTGGCACCTATGCTCTGGGCATGACCGATCCCATCCGGGACCCCAATGTTCTCATCAACTATCCCATCAACACCCCCGCTCCGGGGGAAATCATGACCAAGCGGCCCCTCTACCATCATTTAATGAAGGACCAGGCTTGTTTTGACCAGTATCACACCTGTTGGGACCGGCTGCTGACCCAATACTTTGAAAACGGCCGATATGAAGCGGTCATCCGCGAAACGCAGAGGCTCATCGCCCCTTATGTGCAGGCGGATCCCACTGCCTTCTGCTCCTATGAGGACCATCTGCTGGCGGTAGACACCCTGCTGGAGACCTGCCGTCTCCGGGCAGAAAGCTGCCGGAAGCAGCTGGATGGAAAAATTCCCGCTACCCTGGCCGCTCAGGCGGAGCATCCCACCCTGGGGGTAAACGCTTCTTATCTGGTTCTGGAAAATCTGGGAGATTTTGAGGATCTGGAGCAGTCCAAAAGCCGGCAGGATCACGCCCTGGCCGCTGTTCCCTCCGGCGCTCCATAAGGGCTGAACCTTGGTGTGTCTTAGGAGCATATCACCCGCCGGGCAGACCGGGGTGGATAAATTTTTTTACGGAAACCTTGCCGCAGACAATAAAATAGAAGCCGGTCAACCATTCGGTTGACCGGCTTTTGGGCATGGGTTAACAGAAAAGATATTTCTTTCTATTGCCCTCCATCCGGCAATCACGTTATACTGGAATCACAGGAGATCGTGAATGGGTACAGGCCAAACTGAGGTAAAGCAAAAGACATATAGAAAAACAGCTTTCCCAAGCACAATGAGAAGGTGCAGAACAGATGAATTCAAGACTTTTGAAAGCGATTGGGAATTGGTTCAATGAAATACGTATTTCAAACAGGTATCCGACCATATCTATCAATCAGCCTGTTTTCTCGTGTGTGGATACCAATAATCCAAGTATGTATGTTGACGCAGAAACAGCAACCAAGTTGGCACGTATTACGGTGTGGGTTTCACAGGAATGCAATATAGAAATTCTTTCAAAAGCTACAGGTACAACCCTTATCTTTAAACAAATTCTCATGGATGATGATAATTATGAAGAAAACTGTACAGCTTTTCTGTTAAACTTAATTGCGTGACTTTTGAATAGTATGATGTGCCTGTGAAGAAAAAGCGCCCGCTTAAGTAAATCCAATACAGGCACTAAAAAATAGCAGGCTTTTATATTTTCGCCATAATAAAGCCTCCTGTGCTTTTGCAGCAGTAAGCATTTTGCCCGCCGCTGTGCACAGGAGGTTTTTATACGTTTTGGGGAGCGATTCCCAGTCGTGCCGCTCCGGGGGATTTTATTCCTCCGCCCCTTCCAGAATGGCAACCGAAGCGCTGACTCCAAGGCGGTCGGCGCCCGCCTCCAATACAGGGACCACGTCCGCATATGTCCGCATTCCTCCGGAAGCTTTGACTTTCATGCTGCTTCCCACCGTATTTTTCATCAGTTCCACATCATGGGCAGTGGCGCCGCCGGTGCCAAATCCGGTGGAGGTTTTGACAAAATCGGCTCCGGCTTTTTGTGCAAGCTGGCAAGCCGTTACCTTTTCTTCATCGGTAAGGTAGCAGGTTTCGATAATCACTTTTGTTACCACGCCGGCAGCTGCTTCCACCACTCCTTGGATATCCTCGTACACCCGCTGGGTATCCCCTTCCTTCAGGGCGCCGATGTTGATGACCATGTCCACTTCCGTGGCCCCGTTTTGAATGGCATCCCGGGTCTCGCATGCCTTGACGGCGCTGGTGTTGGCCCCCAGAGGGAATCCGATGACCGTGCATATTCCTACACCGCTTCCCTTCAGCAGTCTTGCGGCCAGCGCCACATGGCAGGGGTTCACGCAAACCGAGGCAAACCCATATTCCCGGGCCTCCCGACAAAGTTTTTCAATGTCACGGGTGGTAGAAAACGCTTTCAGATTGGTATGATCGCACAGTTTGGCCAATTGGTTCCTTTGCATAACAGCGCCTCACTTTTCCGGATATGGCTGGGAGAATCGGTTGAGCTTCACATCCATGTTCATGCATTTCCAATACATCTGCTCCAGGTAGGGGAAGAGCCGGTTGTTGGTTTCCACACTATACCGGAATCTCTCCTTGAATTCGGGCATAAGCCCCCGCAGCTCATCCATCAGCTTCTTTTCGTCCACTGTAAGGACCACGCCGTTTTCTGCAATCAGCCGGCCGTCCACCCATACCTGACGGATGGAGCTGCCATTTTCGCAATACACCAGATGGTTTTTCACATCGTTAAGGGGCGTAAAGGCGGGCGTGTCCATGTCCAGTACCAGCAGATCGGCACGCTTTCCTTCTTCCAAAGAAGCGATTTCGGAGGAGCGACGCAGGCTGCGGGCCGCATTTTCAGTGGCTGTTTTCAAAACCTCACCGGCTGTGGGCCACTGATGGAAATCGGGGTGGGTGACCTTGTGGAGCAGGGCTTCAAATTTCATCCCCTCAAAAATGCTTTGGCTGTCGTTGCTGCTGATACCGTCGGTTCCCAAAACGATATTGGCTCCGGCATCCCACAGCTTGCGGAAGGGCATGATACCGCTGCCCAGCTTCAGGTTGCTGACGGGGTTGTGGGCCACATTGACATGGGCCTGGCCCATCATGGCAATGTCATCGTCATCCACCCAGACACAGTGGATAATGGTGGTACGGTCGGTCAGGATCCCCAGGTCTTTGATATGGCCGATGATGGTCTTGCCGTAAAACTCATAGCCCGTTACCCGCTGGGTCTTGGTCTCCAGGGTGTGGGTGTGGAAGGGCAAATCATATTTTTCCGCCATGGCGTAGGCTTTTTGCAGGTACTCGTCGCTGCACCGCTGGGGCGCGGAGGTGGAGACTACTACTTTCAGATTGCTGCGGCCGTTCCAGGTTTTGATGATCTCCTCGTACAGAGCCAGGTTGGCGCTTCCGTCAGTAGCGGGACCAAATTCCTTCTGGATTTCCTGCGGGATCAGGTCTTTGACAAACGGCAGCTTATCGCAGTAGGTTCTGGTAGGCTGGTTCATGGCCACGTTGGCACGCAGGCCGATATCCTCATAGGCCTTGAATACCTGGTTGTATCCGGCCACCGTCCCTTCGGGACACTCCGAAACATCATCCTGAACACTGGTGATGCCCAGTTTTGCCATTTCAATAGCGCCCAGCATGGTACGCAGATAGATCAGGCGCTCCGAAAAAGGCCCGTACTGGAGGGCCGGGCAGCTGTACAGCATCCAAATCTCCAGAGGAAGGTTGTCAAACAATCCACGGAACAGATTTTCATCCGAATGCAGGTGAGAGTTTACCAGACCCGGCATCACCAGCTTGCCGGTGCAGTCCACCACTTTGGCGTCCCCGGCAGGAAGATCCGTGCCCACCGCTACAATTTTGTTTCCTTCAATAAGGACATCCCCCACCGGAATCCGGCGGTCTTCTTTGTCCAGTGTCAGAACATATCCGCCCTTAAACAGAGTTTTCATCTTTTTCCTCCTGTATTTTTCATTAGAGTTTCAGCAGTTTTTCTGCGTTTTTCCCCAGGATGATCTCTTTTTTATCCTCCGAAATATGTGCCCTCCGGATCCGGTACAGCTCCAGGCGCACATCCAGCCAGGGACTGTGGCTGCCAAACAAAAGGCTGTAAGGCCCCATGTTGTTGGCCATGCTTTCAATGGTTTCATCGGAAAACATCCCTGACGTTTCGGTAATGATATTGGGGCAGTTGGCGATGACACGGTCGGCATCCGCCTGGCTGAAGCCGCTGCTGTCCACCTGGCCCCCATGGGTCATGATAAACTGTATCTGAGGATATCTTTGCGCAACGTCCCCCACCTGGAAGCAGTGGCAAAGCCAGGGATAGCCCGTTTCGATCATAACCGGCACATTGTATTTTCCCGCCAGCTCAATGTACGGAAAAACCCTTTGGTCATTGATGGTGTATGTATCCTCCCAGGGGTGCAGCAGCATTCCCTTCAGCCCCTGCTCTTCCATTCCCCGGCGGAATACTTCCAGCCCCAGTTCTCCGGTATTGGGGTCCACCCGGCAATACGCCGCAAACTTGTCCGGGTATTTTTTTTGCAGCTGGGCCACATAAGCATTCTGCTCCCGATAGCTGCTGTCCAGGGTTTTAACCGGGCAAAGCACCGACATGTCGATGCCTGTTTCCTCCATGCTCCGGAGCAGATCTTCCACACTCAGCTGGCCTTCCACCATGGATTTTCCGATATAGACATGAAAATCTATAATCATACTCGCGCCCCCTTATATCAGCTTCAGCAGCTTCAGCCCGTTGAGAGAACATACCTTTTCATACTCTTCCTCGCTGAGACCTGCCAGCTGTACCTTCCTCAACTCTACCATGGGATCGCAATAGGGAGCGTCTGTTCCAAAGAGGACACGGTCAGCTCCAATTGCATCCACAACCTTCCGGATCATGGATACATAGGGGATCTCGGAGGTATCAATATAAATATTGGGATATTTTTCTGCCACAGAAATGGCATCCCTCCAATGGGCCAGCCCGCCCATGTGCGCAAGAATCACCTTGGTGGCAGGACAACGCTTCATCATTTCTCCGATCTGCAGGGGGAGACACATTTCTTCATCTCCACAGTGGAACAGTACCGGAAGATCCAGTTCTCCTGCCTTATTGATGAGCGCTGTGGTGGCGTCTCCGTAGGGGTGAAGGGTATAATGCCCCGGATGCAGCTTGACGCCTTTAAGATTTTTGTGGCGCCGCCAGGCATTTTCCAGAAATTCCACCGCTTCCTGTCCAAACCAGGGATCCATTCGGATAAAAGGGAACAGTCTCCCTTCATACGGCTCCACGCACCGGCACATCCGCTCAAAAGCATCCATATCCGGTCCGGGAACATTCAGATACGCGCTGACAATGGCCAGCTCGATTCCCGCTTCGTCCATCAGCCGGATCAGCTTTTCGCCGGTGTCAAACCAGTTCAACGCAGCTACTTCGTCCAAATGAGCATGCATATCCACAATACGCACCGGGATCTCCTCCTTATTTTCTTACAGCATTTGGGGTAAGGGCTCCCCGAATATGGGTTCCCCTTTCAAGCCATATACCTGCCTTCCCCGGACATAGGTGGCCTTGACACGTCCGGTAAATGTTTCTCCCAGGTATGGGCTGCATGGAACCTTGGCCCAATAATTCTCTCTGCTTACCGTCCATTCCTCCCGGGGATCAAAAAGCACCAGATCGGCATCGAAGCCCTCCTGCACCGCCCCCTTGCGTCCATAGATTCCCAGCATCCGGGCAGCGTTGGCCGAAAAAACTTCCGTGAGTCTGACCAATGAAAGCCCCCGAAGCATCACTCCCTGAGAATACAGTACATTGAGGGTAAACTGCACCCCGGAAATTCCTCCGCTGCCCCGAAGCATGTCCTCCGCATACAGCCTTCTCAGTTCCGGGCTGGTGGGAGAATGGTCAGAAGCCACCATATCAATTCTCCCATCCATGATGCATTTCCAAAGGGCTTCCTTTTCCGACGGCCTGATGGGAGGCGAACATTTAAGCAGGGTTCCCCGGCGTTCCACATCGCTCCCATCAAAATAAAGGTAATGGGCGCATGTTTCGGCAGTGGCCAAAGCGCCTGCGTTTTTTTCCTCCCTGATGAGATCCGCTGCTTCCCGGCAGCTGATATGGGCGACATTGACCCTGGCGCCGGTTTTCCGGGCCAGAAAAAGGACCTGGTTTATGGCCGCAAGCTCGCAGATGACCGGGCGGCTGGCAGACCACACTTCGCCGCCGGGACCTCTTCCTGCACAGCACAGCTGGGTATAGTGGTTTACCAGTTCCTGGTCTTCACAGTGGACCGTCACCGGTTTTCCGTAACAGGCAGCTGTTTTCAGCCCCTCATACAGAGTCCCCCGGTCCGCCACAGGGAAATAAGGCCCTCCGCATTCTGCCAAAAAGGCCTTCAGCCCTACCGCACCCTCCGTCAGCATCCCCGGGCAGTCGGCGCCGGTCGTCAGCCCTCCCCAAAGGACAAAATCCACCAGGGACCGCTTCAGCGCCGCTTGCTTTTTCAGCTGGAAAGTGGGCACATCGGTGGTGGGCGGCAGATTATCCACCGGCATATCCGCAACAGTGGTAATCCCTCCGGCGGCAGCGGCCATGGAGCCATGGGTCCAATCCTCCCAGTCCGTCATCCCCGGGTCTTCAAAATGCACATGGGGATCAATGCCGCCCGGCAGGACCAGCAGGCCGGCCGCATCTACAATTTCCCTGGCGCAAAACCCGGATGGCGAAGGCGCCAGCGCGGCAATCCTGCCATTGGTCACCGCCACATCCAGCCGCCGGCAGCCCTCCGGCGTTACCACATCCCCATTGGCAATGAGCAAATCATATATAACCATTTTCTCATCCTCCGCCCTGCCTTTTACGCTGCATCAACGGGGATGGATGATGCGTGAAATCTCCCCGCCGATAGCATTGGAATCTTTTTGCCCCCATACTCTCTGGCCCAGCAGCGCTCCGGCCGCTCCGGCCTCCAAGGCTCCCCGCAGCGTTGCCAGCGTACCTGCCTCTGTCTCAGGCAGGGGACTTTCTTCTACCAGGACCGGTACCGGACACGCCTGAGTGACCCGACAAAAGCTTTCCGCATCTCCGGTATAATCGGTTTTCACTACATCAGCCCCCAGCTCGGCAGCGATCCGGCAGGCATAGGCGACCTCTTCCGCATCAAATTGCCTGGCGCTGTCCGCCGGATTGGCAAAAACCATCAATGGCATTCCCCATCGGTCACAGCATTCTGCTGTTTCTGCCAGCTGCCTTAAATGCTCGACTTCATACTGGGATCCGATAAACAGATTCAGCGCCACTCCCGACGCTCCCAAATACACACTCTGCTCCACAGATGCAATCATCCCTCGGCGGGTGGTATCCCGGCAGCTTCGGGAATTGCTGGTAAGCTTGAGAAGGAAAGGGACCCCTCCGCAAAAATCTTCTTCAAATGCCTTTACGATTCCCGGATGGACCACCAGCCCGTCCCATGGGCCTTTGGTCCAGGGGGTCATTTTTCCCATCAGCGGGGCCGAAAGCCCCCGGGGGATCATTTGATCCACCGCCAGAATAAAGCTTCTGCCTTCCTTCATCCAGGCAGACATCCGCAGGCGTTTACCGGTATTCATTTTGTATCCTCCCGACGGAGCAGCCGGCCCCATCCCCGGGCATCCGGTTCCTGATCCGGTCCGCAGACCATGCGGCCCCGGACGAAGGTGCGTTCTACCGCGCCCTTGAAAGTACTGCCAATATAGGGGCTCACTTTATTCCTGCTCTTCAGATCTTCCTCCGTCATGGTCCATTCCTTTTCGGGGTCTGCAATGACCAGATCCGCATCCGCCCCCGGAGCGATGACGCCTTTTTTCCCGTACAATCCAAAAATCCTTGCGGCGCCGCCGGCCCAAAGGCGGGCCAGAAGGGTAAGAGGCATATTCCTGCGGTGCACGCCCTCCGTCAGCAGGATGGGCAGCAATGCCTGAATACCCGAAATGCCGCCCCAGGCTTCCCAGATATTGTCCTGCCCCTTTGCTTTGAGCGCCGCCGCAGAAGGAGAATGGTCAGAAGCGATGCAGTCCACCTTGCCTGAAAGCACCCGTTTCCAAATGGCTTCCCGGTTTTCCGCGGTACGGATAGGCGGATCGCATTTAGCGGCAGGACCAATGCGCACAAAATCTTCCTGGTCAAACCACAGGTAGTGCCCGCAGGTTTCACAGGTTACCGCCAGGCCCTCCGCTTTTGCCTGATATACCAAATCAATGGCTTCGGCCAGTCCCACATGGACCACATGTGCCTTTCCTCCGGTATGGCGTACCAGATACAGCAGCCTGTTGACCCCCTCCAGTTCCTGTACGGGAGGGTGGGATTCCACCCAGGCCATCCGGTCCACACGTCCCGCTTCTTTCAGTTCCCTGGTCAGCTGCCGGGCCATCATGTCGTTTTCCGCATGCACACCCAGGATCCCTCCGTGAGCGGCCACATACCGCAGCCCCTGGTACAGGATGCCGTCATGCGCCGTGGTAAAATCCACGCCGCTGTCACTCATGAAAGCCTTAAAGCCGATGACACCCTTTTGGGAAAGCCCGTCCAGTTCCTTGAGGTTGTCATCCACCAGCCCGCCCCAAAGGGCATAGTCCACACAGGCCAGCTTACGGGCCACTTCCTGCTTGGCTTCCCAATTGGTGGTATTGATAATGGGCGGCGTGCAGTTGAGGGGCATTTCCAAAATCGTTGTGACGCCGGCGGCGGCGGCGGCCCGGGTTCCATGCTCCCAGCCTTCCCAGTCTCCCCGGCCCGGTTCATTCAGATGCACATGAGGATCCACGCCTCCGGGCAGTATCAGCTTACCTGTGGCATCTATCTCCTCTTCCGCCCGATCCAGCAGCCCCCAATCAGCCAGTCCGGCAATTTTTCCGTCCTTAACGGCAATGTCGGCATTGTAAACGCCCTGCTCCGTGACGACCTTTCCGCCGCGGATAATCAAATCCAGCTTCATTTTTTGTCCCCGCAATCTTACGCAAATTCTTTTATGATAATATCGGATAAAGCTTCCACCATACTTTCTGCCGCCCGTACCCCTTTCTCCCTGGAAGCCTTGGAGGCATGCCACAGCACACCGCTTTCAGGCACCAGATCCTCTGGCGACGGCATGATATCGTAAGGAAGAAAGCAGGGAGATTCATCATCTCGGATCAAATGCATAGTAGCTCTTCTTGGCATTCTCCTCCGGAAAGAAAACGTCCCGCGTTCCCTCTTCCACATAGCGGCGGCTCCACTGCTTTCCAAGGCTGTAGTCCGCCCCGCCTTTCTGGTCAAAATCAATGACCGACGTGTCAATATCCGCCAAAGCGTTCAGATCGACAAATCCCGGAGCAATCAGGCTGTTCCCAAAATCTTTTACCACATCGGCCGGGGTATCGTCCTGGGGCCCCACGGAGAGTACCCTGTCATCTTCAAAAATGACCTGCCCGTTCTTCCAATAAACATGGTCATTAAGGGCGGGATCAAATCCGATGACAAAGCGTGCCTTCAATTTGGTTTTCATCGTCGAATCTCCCTTCCTGCCGCTGACGGTGGGTGTTCTTTAGAGTGACGTTTTTATTTCCCTTCCGCCTCCGCCTTGGCACGGTTGTATTTTTCCATGGCTACATAATAGCCAAACATCTGCACGGGAATGGAATAAACCAGGCCGCTGAAAAATTCGGTGATCTCCGGCAGCATAATGGCTCCGGAAGCTTCAGATGCCAGTACATCCTGCCCTTCTGTGGTAACAACATATCCTTCGCCTTCAAAATTTCTGGCAGACACCAGGGTCTCATAAGCTCTGGGTACGCTGTTCCCCTTGGGCGCAATGACAATAATGGGGTCCCCTGCTTTCAGGCTGTTATAGTGGTGGAACTCTTCCAGAGGAACCAAAATGGCATAATTGGGGGTTGCTTCCTTAATTTTGGCTGCTCCGAAGAAGGCACAACTGTAGTTGGGTCCGCCGCCTGCAAAAAGATAAATGCTCTTATCCGCCAGATGTGCCGCCCAGCGCTTGACCTCAGCTTCGCAATCCTTGGTAACCTTGCGCATCAAATCAGGCATTCCATCCAGTTCGGCCTGGAACGCATCCAGCTTCTTGCCGTCATAGCCGCGTTCCCGGGCCATATCGATTCCCAGCTGAACCATCATCGCCATCGCTGCGGTGGAAGACTGGGTGGGCCATCCCTTGCGCTCCGCATGGATGATAAGCCCACGGGTGGACTCCCGCATCATGGTGGAGCCGGGCGTATTGGACAGGGTGAGGGTTTGCGCGCCTTTGGCCTGGGCCACATACATGCACTCCAGGGTACGCATGGTCTCGCCGCTGGAGGAAAGCATGATTACCAGCGTATTTTCATCCACATTCTTGTTGTCATAATAAGCAAAATCCAATGCCTGCATCTCTTCGCAGGGAATTTCCAGAACTTCTTCCAAAAAGCTTCTTACGCCCTGCATGGCCGCCATGGAGTCGCCGCAGCCTGTAAGATATACCCGCTTGATGGGACGCTTGCAAAGGTGTTTTGCCGCTTCCGCAATGGCTTCACGCTCTTCCCGAAGCGTTTCCGCCACCTTGTCCGGCTGAGTCTGGAGCTCATCATAAGTAAACCTTACACGCTTCATGCGGCGCTCATCCAGAGGGTCGTCTCCAGCGGGGATGCTCCAGGGCTTCGCTGCTTCCCTCTCGCAAATTTCCCGGATAACCGCCCGATTTTCCGCACTGATCGGAGAATTTTCATCCACAAAGGGGCTTCCCAACATTTTGTACATCTTCATACCATCCTTTTGTCACAACATTTATTTGCAGCAGCCGACACATGTTCCTCAAAATTTTTGCTGCCGGAATCCAGCGTTTTATCGGGTGATTTCTCCCGCCCGATGGCATGCAACCCAATGTCCAGGTTCTTTTTCCTGCATTTGCGGCCGTTCTTTCGCGCAAAGCTCGCAGGCGTGGGGGCATCTGGTACGGAACCGGCATCCGGAGGGAGGTGCAATAGCAGAGGGGATCTCCCCTTCCAGAGAAACCTTGCCGCGGTTTTTTTGGATCTTGGGATCCGGAATGGGTACCGAGGACAAAAACGCCTGTGTGTATGGATGCAAAGGATTCTGATAAATATCGTCGCACTTACCGATCTCCACCAGTGCGCCCAGGTACATAATGGCTACCCGGTGGCTGATATGCCGGATCATGGAAAGATCGTGAGCGACAAACAGATAGGATAATCCCAGCTTTTTTTGAAGGTCTTCCAGCAGATTGACAATCTGGGCCTGTACCGAAACATCCAGCGCAGAAATAGGTTCGTCGCAGATGATCAGGGAGGGCTCCAGCATCAGCGCCCGGGCAATGCCGATTCTCTGCCGCTGGCCGCCGGAAAATTCATGTGGAAAGCGGTTTATAAATTCAGGAGCAAGCCCTACCAAATGAAGCATCTCCCGGGCTCTCCGGTCCAGTTCTCGGGGGTCCTTGGTGATTCCATGTTCCCGGAGAGGCTCTTTCAGTACCTCTTCCACACGCATACGGGGATTCAAAGAGGCATAGGGGTCCTGAAAAATCATTTGAATGTTTTGCCGCATTTTGCGCATTTCAGAATTTTTCAGGTCTGCCAAATTGGTCCCCTGGAATAAAATTTCTCCTGAAGTAGGTTCCTGGAGCCGCACAATGGTTCGGGCAGTTGTGGATTTTCCGCATCCGGATTCTCCTACCAGACCCAGGGTTTCTCCCGGGCTGATGGAAAAGCTTACTCCATCCACAGCATGTACCTGACCCACCAGGCGTTTTCTCAGCGCCCCTTTATATATGGGAAAATACTTTACCAGATTCCGTACTTCCAAAATCGGACGCTGGGGATTTTCTTTGCCATCCTGTACGGACACCGGAGAGCCCATCGTCTTCTCAGCTTCGGTCATGATCGTATCCTCCTGCCTGCTTCAAAGTTCCCAACAAGCTACCATATGTCCTCCGCCTGCATCTCTAAGCGGCGGGTTTGCCTCCTGGCACTTGTTTGTTTTTCGTTTGCACCGGTTGGCAAAGGGACAGCTGGTAGGAAATTGCTTCAAAATCGGAGGCATTCCCTCAATGGATTCCAGCCTGCGGTACCCTTCGTTAATCTTGGGCAGGCTGTTAAGCAGCCCAATTGTATAAGGATGCAGCGGATTTTCATACAGCATTTCTACCGGCGCTGTTTCTACAATCAGGCCTCCGTACATTACCGCTATCCGGTCCGCCATCCCCGCCATCAGCCCCAAATCGTGGGAGATCCAGATGATGGCCATGTTCATTTGCTTTTGAAGATCCTTGACCAATTCTACAATTTGGGCCTCGATGGTCACATCCAGCGCCGTTGTGGGCTCATCCGCCAAAAGCAGATCGGGATTGCAGATCAAGGCCATGGCAATCATGGCACGCTGCCGCATTCCTCCGGAAAACTGATGCGGATATGCCTTCATCCGCTGTTCCGGATTGGTGATCCCCACCAGTTCCAACATTTCGCAGGCTTTTTTATACGCTGCGGCTTTGTCCATTTTGTGATGGGTCAGCAATGGTTCCATCAGCTGGTTGCCAATGGTATATACGGGATTAAAAGAAACAATAGGATCCTGAAAAACTACCCCTATCTCATTGCCCCTTACAGCATCCATTTCTTTGCGGGACAGCTTTAACAAATCTCTTCCTTTAAAATCAGCTGTTCCTTCATATACCTGGCCTCGCCCGGGAACCAGCCCCAGCACCGACATGGTGGAAACACTTTTTCCGCATCCGGATTCCCCCACGATTCCCAGCGTCTCGCCCTTGTCCACATGAAAGGAGATCCCATTGACCGCATATATCGTCTCTGTCTTTCCTTTGAAATAAACTTTCAAATTTTCGACTTTCAGTGCGGTATCTCTTATTTTTTCCACATTCATCGAACCTCCTCGTCATGTCGGTATCCTGTATCTTAAACTATTCGTCCAGTGCGCTGTTTTCTATCAAAAGGGATTTTGCCGTGGCATCATCGATAATCAGCACATTGATATATCCTCCACGCAATGCCCCTAAAAGCGCTTTAATTTTTTCCTGCCCGCAAACGACCCCTACAGAATATTCTTTGGATCTGAGTTGATTGAGCGTAATGCCAATCGTACGATCCGCCAAGTCCCGGTTGGTCAAATTTCCGTTTATGTCATAATAATGCGAACAAATATTGCCAATGGTTTTGTTCTCTTCCAAAAGGCTCATGGTTTCTTCGTCCAGATAGCCATAGCGGTATAATTGGGAATGCCGCCCGAAGTAGCCTACACTATTAACCACGATATTGGCTTCTTCGATCATTTTCAGTGCAAGACGTGTATTGCTGTCGCTGAGATAGACATTTTTTACTTCCCGGGATGAAACAATGATGGGCGTATACAAAAAGCGGATATCCGCCCCCAGTTTTTTCCCGATCACCCGGGGCGCATTAAACACATCCTCATCAATGACGTGTTCATAGGTACATCCTGAGATGCTGACCACACTGATCCTTTCCATTTTTACGGGGTGCATGGCCCTTGCGATTTCCGCCGTGGTCGTGCTGGATGCAATACCCAAAATATCCTTTGGTTTAATCAAAGTTGCAATATATTCTGCTGCGGCCTGGCATACAATTGCTTTTGTCGTACGGGGATTTCCGCTGTATGTGTTGACCACTCTGACATCTTTCAGGTCAAAAATTTTTTTAATTTGGGCCTGCAGGTTATTGCTGCTTTCAAAGGGGTCAATGACTACTGTTTGAACGAATCCCTTTTCTTTTGCCTTTTTGAGCATTCGGGAAATAGTGGGACAAGACAGATTGATTCGTTTTGAAATCTCGCTTTGGGTCAATTTCCCCTCATAATACATCCGTGCAACAGCAATAATTTGATCTATAGAATCAAAAGTATCCACAATTATCAACTCTTTTATGTTTTGTGTATATAATATAGAAGAAGAATTACTGCGTCAATTATTCTTTCAAAGATTGCATGAAATTTCTTTCTTCCGTATGATTTGTACTATTAGCCTATAAATTTTAAACTTTTATTTAGTAGATTATAAATAATTTCCCCTTTCCCAAGAAATTATTTTCAACCTAAATTTGCACTTTTTTACATTTTGCATATTTTGATTTTAAGCTGAATTATAAATCTTAAAACTATGTCAAAATATATTTTGAATATTTCTTTTAACAGAGATTCATTTTGCTTCTAACATAGATTCCAATCGCAATATAAAAAAATCTGAAAACACCATCTCTTTTTTATTGACACTGTTTGGAATCACACACATTTTATGCTGGTTACATATAGAATCGATGAATAGCCGCCAAATCCATCAGCAATGTTGCAAAGCTTATAAGAATTATTCCGGACTTTAACAAGTTAAAATAAAATTATGTACCTTATTGTCTCGTGCTGGCTCTTGATATGGATCCCTGTTGGAAATTCATATCATGATAGCATGGGTGAATAAAAGGTACGTAAAATTGCATGAGCGGCAATTGGAATTTACTCGTCAGATTATTGAATATTTTTGCTCTTGTATTATTCACTGCTCAAACGGTTAAGCCGCAGTTCTGCGCAGGCAACCATAACCATACCTGTGCCAAAGACATCGGTTAACCCGCAGCCGCCCAATCGGCAAAAGAATTGCCGCACATCTCACCAAAAACATACCCCTATGGCAGCAATCATCACAAATGTTATATATCCTTCAATTCCAACCATGCCGTTATCTATAACATGTCCTCCCCATATTTTTGCTTTTGCTGCATCATATCAGGCCCATCAGGAGTTGATACAAGCAGCTCTTGAACAAAAAAACCGGTCAATCTTTCGATTGACCGGTCTGGCGGCAAACATTGATAAAAAAGATATCTGCAGGCATTTTAATAATATTAAACAGGCAAACAGCCATTCTGCAATGATTTGCACAAAGCTCAAAAGGGAGGAATACCATACGGACAAGGCTCCCCCAAATGCCCTATGTGTGGCGAAAGTGTAAAATGAATAAAAGTCGATATGACCAAGAAGGGGGAGGTGTTGGAAAAACAGCTCCAGGGGGGTGCTGCTCAGCCCTGTTGATCTCGAAGGGGCGCACTGGGAAAAGGGAAGAGTGCCATGCTTGCGATAATCGCGGGTTCCAACATAAACATTAATTTTAAAAAAGGCCCCAAAAGGTTATCCCATACAGATTTTTAAAATCTTTCCATTAGAAAGCAAAGGCCGCAGGAAAACCTGCGGCTTTTTCATTATTGGGGGATATAAAAAAGTTGACAGATTCCAAATTGAATCTGTCAACTCAACATGGTTGCGGGGGGAGGACTTGAACCTCCGGCCTCCGGGTTATGAGCCCGACGAGCTACCATCTGCTCTACCCCGCGGTATGAAGCTTCCTCTTAGGATGCTTGATTATTATAGCACAGAACGGGAAGCAATGCAAGACTTTTTTTATTTTCTTTTTAAGTTCCACATTGCTTCCCGCT
>CASEAH010000080.1 GCA_949285935.1 uncultured Oscillospiraceae bacterium | reverse complement strand
AAGCCAGAAAAAAACTTTGGCGGATTCCCGAGGCCACCCTGATGTGGGTGGCAGCCCTGGGTGGAAGCCTGGGGTCTCTTCTGGGAATGTATACCGTTCGCCACAAGACAAAGCACCCCAAATTCACCATCGGGGTGCCGGTACTGCTGGCCCTGCAAATCATATTGGGTCTTTTGTTTTACCGTTTTCTTTGCTTTTAACGCAAAATCGCCTCGCAGAAAGGGCTTCCTTCTGTGAGGCGATTTTTATGCGGTTTTTCTTTGCTTCCACAAAAGGCCCATAGCCAGCAGGCTAAGCACCCACAGGCCCAGCATCAGGGGCAGGTTCCCGGATTCACCGGTCTGGGGGATTTCCGGGGGGTAGGCATACGCATTCCGGAATTCCACCTGCTCTACCTTCTCCTGGGTTTGGCTATTGCGGATGGCGATGGTCACTTTCAGACCAGGTTCCGATTTCTGATTGGTGACGGTTACCGTTATCTCGTACCGGGTATCGTCATAGGTGCAGTTGCTGTCCGTCCCCGGCTGCTGGGTGATGACATAGTGGTAAATGCCCACACTCTGATAGGCAATGGCAGGAAAATCCGCCACCTGAGGCCCCTCCACTTTCATGGTGTATTGCCCGTCCCGACTTCCTTCAGGCATGGGAGCGCCCTCGTCTCCGGTCAGCACCAAGGTATAGGTTTCCGGCTTTGCCGGGACATTCCCCTGGGCTTGTACATCCACTGAGAAAGAAGCCTCCGGCTCTGCCAGGACTGTCTGCCCTAAAGGGAGCAGACAAAGAAGCAGCAAAGCGGCAAGAATGCGGCTGCATATTCGCTTTTTCATCTTATCCTCCCTTCCGGGTTTCTCTGGGAATCATCTTTGCCAGAACCACCGTTCTGGCATCGGAAAACTCTCCGGAGCAGGTGCTCAGAGCCAAAATCCTGGAATTTTCATCCAAGTCCTGAAAAATGTTCTCTCTGAGGTACAGAGCATTTTCTTTCACGTGGGCAAGGGCAGCGGCTTTCTCCGTGTGCCAGATTTCCGGGTCAAAGATGTACTGGTCAGAGGCACTCACCACCAGGCTGGCAAAAATCTCCAGGTCATAAACCCCCTCCGGGGTAATGAGATACCCGGTGGAATTCTCCTGAAAGAAATCCTCTTCCTTGTAAAGAGCCAAATCCCCAAACATTCCGCTGTTTTCCATATGGTGGCCATACAGCAGGGAATAGGGGTCGGAAAAGCTGCTGTCATTCCGGGAATCCAGGAAAATACTGCCGGCCAGGGCAAAATTACCGTAGACATCCCGATTGACGTAGGTCAGGTTATCCTGTCCCTGGAGCACCGGGTGGTCGATATTGGTATTGTCCAGGGTAACCCAGGCATACACATCCGGGTTTACCGCCTTAAGCTCTTCAAATGTCGGCCCCTCCTCGCCTTCCGGATCTTCCGGAGGCTTGAGCTGGCGCATCTCATCCCGGACATTCTCCGCGGCAGCATACACCTGACTGTTGTCCCACAGGGCATAGCCGGCATAGGCCGCCACCACAAAGAAGCAAAGAAGCACAATCAGGCTGAACAGGGCGTTCAGGCCCCGCAACACATAACCCACGATTTCTGCTCCTTTCCCCTGGGGTCATCCCCGGGGCAGCTTTGCCCCGGGATCGTCCCCATTTCTTAATACTCCCGACGGCTGCGCTTTCTGGAGGTGAAGATCACCACGCCCACCACAGCCACAGCAATCAGCAGCACATAAGGCAGGCTGTCCAGCACGATACCGGTGTCCACAGCGGAGTTTTTGGTGTTGGTAACGGTAACGGTGTCGGTAGCTTTGGAAATTCTGCTATTCTGGTTTCCGGAATAAGAAACAGTATATCCCTCTGCACTTCCAGCAATTTCCTCTACCGTATAGCTCACATTATAAGGTAGATTGGAAATGGTGAAGGTCTCTCCGTCCTTCAGCCAGAATGTCGCTGGTTTCCCAACAGAGATGGTGGTAGCAGCGAGATTATCGGTACCATTTCCCAATTTGGAGCCGCCGCTCACAAGGTAGGTTGCTGCATAGGTCTTACCCTCTTCTCCAGTAAGGGTAACAGTAATAGCAAAGTACTTGGTCTTATCGCCCAGGTTACCCTCAACATTCTTGGTTACAGAGAGAGAGCCGGCAGAGTAGGTGTATTCAATATCATCGGATTTGGTTTCATCCCCATCCTGTCCACTTTCTGTGTGGATAGCAGCAATACGCCGCTGTCCGCCCTCTGCCTCAATAACCGTAATGACAAGCCGAATAGCCTTAGTATAGTAAGTCACGCCAGCGTTCTGCCCCGCTTGCGGATGGATGGTATAAGTGTAGACACCAACACCAGGAAACTGATCTGCTTCGGGAATGTTAATTGTTACAGCAGCAGTCTGTGTTGTCATATCTCGTGTTGCAGTAACTGCATTAATATTAACATCCGCAATGGTGATCTCGGGCATTTGTGCAAGCTGTACTCCAGCAGCAGTATGTTCAACTCCTGTTTTTTCACAGGTGAATTTTAAAGTCTCTGCAGGCGAGGTCGTATCTTTATTGATGACCGTGTAAGTAACATCGATTGTGGCAGTCGACGTGGCCGGAGGCGTAAACTTATCATCGGCAAATACCGCCACGCTCAAAGACAGCACCATAATCAGTGCCAGGGCTAAAGACAATAGTTTTTTCATCGTAATTCCTCCAAAATCGTTTATTCTTCATAAAGACGGAACACAGGGTTTCCGTTTGGTTTACAAGCCTCTGCGGCGGAGAATGGTGATGACCTTGGCCTTCACATTCTCCAGGGGGACTGGGCCGAAGTCCCGGCTGTCCTCCGATTGGGTGCGGTAGTCTCCCAGGATGAACAGGGCGTCCTCCGGCACCTGATAAGGGTATGTCAGGGTATCCTTGGGGTAAG
>CASEAH010000079.1 GCA_949285935.1 uncultured Oscillospiraceae bacterium | reverse complement strand
ACCGCGGCGGCCTGGGCATTCAGCGAGAGCTGGAGATCCTTCAGGACAAGGTAGTGTACACAGGCCTGGGAGACCGCCATAAATTCCATCCCGGGGGATTGGCGGGAGGCTGTGACGGCGCTACCGGGGCGTTTTACCGACTACAGGCCGACGGTAAGATGACTCAGCTGGGTCACAAAACCACCAGCCTGCCTCTGCACCGCGGCGATATTATTCGGGTGGTCACACCGGGAGCGGGCGGATACGGCGACCCTAGGCAGCGTCCCACCGGCCAGGTCCTGACCGACATTGTGGAGCAAAAGGTCAGCCCGGATCAGGCCAGGGAGCGGTACGGCGTAGTGGTAACGGAACAGGACGGGTGCTATTTACTGGATGAAAATGCAACCCGGGCACTGCGAAAAAACAACGGGGAGGAATGATGAGGATGACAAAAGGAATGGATGAGGTCCGCCGCGTGCTGGACCAGGCAGAAAAAAAGCTGGCTTCCGTAGGCGGGATCCGGGACGTAACATTCGTTGCATGCGGCGGGTCGCTGGCGTCCTCCTACCCCGCCCGTTATCTCCTGAACGCAGAAAGCGTCTCACTGCGGGTGGCTGGATATAACAGCAGTGAGTTTGTTCGCGCCACTCCCGCCTATGTGGGGAAAAACAGCCTGGTGATCTGCACTTCGACCAAGGCTACTCCTGAGACGGTGGAAGCCCTCCGCGTGGCAAACAAGGCTGGGGCGGTAACGATCGGCCTGTCCGGTTATCCCGACAGTCTCACCGCCCAGACAGCCCAGTTTTACCTCGTCTATTATCACGCCGACGAGTGGTATCAGGATCCCTCCCTTGTTCACTGCAACAGTCAGGGCACAGCCCTGAAAATTGCCGCCGAACTGCTGCGGAGGTATGAAAACTGGTCGAAATACGACAAAATGATGGAGGCGTTTGAACAGCTCCCCAGTATCTATGGCGCCGCCTATGAAAAAGCCAAGCCTTTGGCTGTAAAATTTGGGATGCGGTATCAAAACGACACCGTGTGGAACGTTCTTGCCAGCGGCGCAACTTTCGAGTCCGCCTACTCCGACGCATTTTGTTTCTTCCAGGAGATGCAGACCGTTCACTGTGTCCCCTGCCACAGCGGGGAATACTTCCACGGAGCCTTTGAGACCACCGACGAAAACCTGGCCGTGCTCCTGCTCAAAGGCGTCGGCCGGACACGCCCCTTGGACGAGCGGGCAGAACGCTTCTTGGAACAGTTCGGTGGCCACCACTACATTTTGGATGCCGCCCAGTATGGCCTTGATCAGCTGGATCCCGCCGTTGCGGAGTATTTTAACGCGCTGATCATCCATCCTCTCACCAAGCAATTCATTTCCGCTCTGGCGGAAATTCGGATGCATCCCATGAGTTACCGCCGCTACATGTGGAAGTTTGACTATTGACGCATAGCAGCAGGGGCGCCCGGCCATTATCTGGTGCCGGTGCCCCTGCTTTCTCTTTACAAAACATTTCAACTTTCCCTGAATTACTTGTTAATTGTATTAAAATATGATATAACAAATAAAACGAATAGATTCATTAAATTCAGGCCGGAGTCTGGTCTGCAGGCTGGCCGGCGGACAGTTTGGAGGGAGTCTTTTGCTGAATCATGATTGTATTACCCCACTCTATGAGCAGATCGCCCAGCAGATCAAACAAGAGGTAAACAGCGGGTGCTTTGATGCCCAGCAGAGACTGCCCACAGAAAAAGCTTTTGCCGAGCAATTTAAAGTTAGCCGCATCACGGTTCGTAAAGCGATCCAGCTGCTGAGCCAAGAGGGATTGGTGGAGACAAAACAGGGGAAGGGGACTTTCGTTCGCCCGCAAGCGATGCGGAAAAACTTGAAGCGCCCTTGTACCAGCTTTACAGAAAACTGTATTGAAAATGGGATGGTCCCTCACTCCAAGCTGCTCCGGGCCGGGATCGTCAAGGTATCTGAAGCGCGGGTCGCCAATGGGCTGAATATCCCTATTGGAAGCAAGGCGGTCCAGATCATGCGCCTGCGCTGTGCCAACGATAAGCCCTGTGTGATCGAGGACAACCACTTCCCCTTAGAATTTGCCTATCTGCTCAATATGGATTTGGAAAATGATTCCCTGTACCGGATTTTACGGGAGGAGAAAAAACTCAACATCATCGCCGGGGAATTGGTATTGCGAATCACAAAAGCGGACAGCAAGGTCGCAAAGCTGCTGCAAGTGGAAAACGGCGCTCCGCTCTTGAGTATGTTTGGAAGGACTTTTCATGGCGATGGCGAGATTTTGCATACCTGCAGCCAGATCGGCTATGGGGAGGACTTTGACTTTATTATCCGCTGATACAGCTGATACAGTATGCAAACCGCTCTTTTGTCCCTCTGGCGGTTTGAGAGGCTTCTGTAACACGAGATGTTGCCGCTTTGCCGCACCATCACTTCCTATGGCCTGCTCACCTATATGGTTCCTAGTTTTTCTCTCCCTGATATTTTCCGGCGCTTCCCATATGCCATCTATATCCTAATACCCATGAAGCTGCCCGGGGAAATCCCTTTGCTGGAAATAAAACTGAGGAGAACCTGTGGGAGGCCTTTGCCGGGGAGTCCCAGGCCCGCAACAAGTACGCCTATTTCGCTTCCGTGGCCAAGAAGGCGGGCTATGAGCAGATCGC
>CASEAH010000078.1 GCA_949285935.1 uncultured Oscillospiraceae bacterium | reverse complement strand
CCACCGCTTCGGCGCCAGTCTGGGTCTTGGTAATGGTGCCGGTATGGGTAGTTCCGTCAGGCTCAGTGAGCAGGAAGGTAAAGGTCTTGTCGCCAGCGGCGATGCTGTCCACAACCTTCTCCACCGTCAGAGTAAAATCGTTGTTTTCCTGGGCCCGGTTTGTAAAGGTAATCACAGCGTTGCCGGAAGTCCGGGTCAGGGTAAAGGTAGCGGTATTGGGAGCGTTCACGCGGTCCGCTCCCTCAACACCGGTCAGCTCAAAGCCGCCGGTAATGGTCTCGCTAACGGTGTAGAGGCCATTGGGCAAATCAGCCAGAGCGTCGATTACCACCTTGGTGGCTTCATCGGCGGTCAGCCCGCCTTCGCCCACTGCCACGCTGCCGCTGCCCACCTGGGTGCCGGAAGCGTTGGTAATGACAAAGGAGAAGCTGCCTTCCAGGCCAAAGCCGCTGGTAAGGGTTTTGTTCACGGTAACGGTGCGGTCTTCCACCGCGTCGGGGCCATTGTGAGCCACCACATTGGTCATGGTACCGTTGCCGCTGACGGTGAAGGTGTAGGCATTGTCGGTCACCGTCTGGCTGCCGGCAGTAAACCGCTCAAACTTGTAGTTGCTCGTCTGGCTGACCACTTCGTTGATGGTATAGGTTCCCACATCCATCATAGTGACATCAAAGGGCTGTCCGTCGGGAGTGGTCCAGGTGACATCGGCAGTTTTGATGATGCCGTCGGAATAAGTTCCGGTGGTGCCCTCGGCTACCAGGGTATCCCCCTGGCGCAGCTCAAAGTTGAAGGCTTCGGTGGCCAGGCCATTGGTGTTCAGACTCTTCTGGAGGCTGAAGCCCGCGCCCTGGGTATTGCGGTTGACCATAGTCACTGCCACATTTGCAGGCCCGCTCAGGGTGAAGACAAAGCCTGTAACCGTCTGCTGGGTTCCGGAAACCGTTTTGGTGGTGTAGCTGCTGCTGAGGCTGCCGCCGTTCAGCTTATAACCCGCCAGGGCATAGCCGTCTGCAGCGTTCTCAACCAGCAGGTACTCACCCCTCTGGAGATCGTCGTAGGAAACGGGAGTTGTTCCGGTAGCCGTTCCGGTCTTGACCTGGGTAACGGTTCCATCGCTGTTGACCTTGTAGAGAGTAAAGGGGAAGGAATCATCCGCGTTCTGCTGCATGGAGCCTTCCGCAAATTCCTTGCTCACAGTCAGGGAACCGGCTTTCTGAGGCTCATTCTTAAAGAGGGCCGTCAGATTTTTGCCGCTGCTGCTGCCGTCCACAGTAAAGGTGACCACATTCTGCGCCACAGAGGCGGAAGCGGTGCCGCCGGTGGTAACGGCCTGATCGGCGATCAGGGCAAAATCAGCGCTGGCATTTTCAGCCAGGGTATAGGTCCCGTAGACCCACTGGGTGGGGAGCGCAGGATCCCAGGTGACGGATTCCACCAATCCGGCACCGTCAAAGGAAGCTCTACCGATATAGCTGTCGTCAGGACCTGTCAGGGTGAAGGTGACGCTCTTGCCAGCGGCAAAGGAAGCGGTGGTGTTCACCAGTTCCTTGGTTACTGCCAGTTCAAAGTTTCCAATGGTCTTGACCCGGTTTTTGGCCTGGAGTTCCAGTGCCACCGTGCCGGAGGCCAGATCGGCAGTGGTCAGGCTAAAGGTGTATCTGCCGGAGGCAAAGCTGCCCCGGTTCTCGCCGCCCACCTTAACGCTCAGTCCGTCTTCAGACAGTTCAAAGCTGCTGTCGCTGTTCTCGGTCAGGGTATACTGGCCGGCGGTCAGGTTCCAGCCGGTGGTAGCAATATTGTGGGATACACCGTCGGCGGGAACAGTAAAGGTCTTGGAGCTGCCATCGGGCAGAATGAGGGTAAAGCTGAAGTTTTTGACAGGATTATTGAGCCATGCGCCATTCTCCAGGGTCTTGGAGGCAGTGAGGGTAGCTCCCGCCTTCTTGACACTGTTGGAGGCGGTAAAGGTGATGGTGCTGTTGGCCGCAAAATCCTGGGCGGTAAGGATGACGAAACGGCTGGCGCCGCTGCCGGTCATAGTCTTGCCGCCGATGCTCACCGTCATACCGGCAAGCTCATAGGCACTGTCAGGGGAAGCCGTCTCGGTGATGGTGTAGGTTCCCGCTCTCCAGCCGCCCTCGGGAGCGGTGAAGGTTGCGGTACCGGTACCGCTGCCCTGATCTACCACCACATTGACGCTGATGCCTTGGGTTCCGATGCCGGGCCCGTTCAGCTTAAAGCTGAAGGTGCGGCTGGCAGCATCCTCGCCCAGCAGCCACTTGTCGGTGACATCCTTGGTGATGCTCAGGGTATTGCTATAAGTCTTGGCAGTATTGGTGAAGGTGATCTCCGCTCCCGCTCTGGTGATGGTGACGGCGTAGTAGGTTTCGCCGCCCACAACAGTCTTGGAACCGGTGGCGCCCACCAGTTCATATCCGGCAGGAATGTCGGTTTCCTTCACATAATAGGTCTGACCATAGGTGAGGTTAAAGATAGTCTTGCCTTCAGGAGTTACAGGAACTCGAATGACATCACCCACGGGATTCATGGTGTCGCCGCTGCGGGTATAGAGCCGGAAGGTGAATTCGTTGGCCTGGTCCACTTCCGGATGCTGGGTGACAGCTTTCTTCACCGTCAGGGAAGCATCATCCTTGGGCTGATTGGTAAAGGAAAGAGTCTTGCTCTTTTCGCTGATGGTGATGGTAGCGGTCTGGGTAGAACTGCCCACCGCCTCAAACAGTGCATGCGCCTCTTCCACCACCGTGTAGGTGCCATAAGCAAGGCCGTTCAGGGTGCCGTCAGCGATATCCCAAACCACATTGACAGGGCCCAGACCGGAGCCGTCAAAGGTGGCGGTGCCGGTGTGAAGCGGCGTGCCGGTGGTGTTTATACCCTGGTACAGCTTGAAAGTAAAGGACTTGCCGCTGGCAAAGTCGGCGGTAGTGCCGGTCAGGGTCTTGGTGACCGTCAGGGAGCCGTCATTGCGCTCCGTATTGGTGATGGTCACATGTTCCGCATCCGGGCTGTCCACAGTGACCATAGCGCCCTGGTTCGTCACCTCATACCGGAAGCCTTCACCCACAGGGGTTCCGTTGCTGTCGGTCTCAAAAACATAGTAGATGCCATAACGCAGATGGGTATAGGTCACAGTTCCGCCGGGAGGGATCGGACGAATCGTGCCGGATACCAGGCGGGCACCCTCTGCATCGGAGAACAGGGCCACATACAGCCCGCTGGGAATGTTCTGCGCCTCTCCGGCAGAATTCAGGACCCGCTTGGTCACGGTGATCTGTCCGTCTGTTTTCAGTTCATTCCGGACAGTGACCGTGCTGGCGGAGGTTCCCCTGGTATTCAGGATGGCACCCTGTCCCACAGAGACAGGGCCGCCGCTGGCGAATTTGCCTTCCTTTCCGGCAAAGTTCACAGTGATGTCCCCTACGCCCTCATAGCCCATGGGCGGGGTCTCTTTGATCACGTATTTGTAGTCGTAAAGCTTCAGTTCAGCCAGGCCGTCTGCCCCGGTGGTTACGGAAAGCACCGGAGTGGAGGGATCATCCGCCCGGTAAGCGGTAAAGGTTGCGCCCTTCAAAGGCTGTCCGCTCTGGTCTACCTTCTGAAACTTGACCACGTTGGCCTTCTGCCAGACCTGAGGTACAGGCAGCTCCTTGGGGGAAGCGTCGTCAGAGGTGATAACCGCGGAAGCGTTGGCAGGATATTTTGCAGAGTCTGCAGCGGGGGCCAGGGCGGTGTAGGGATCGTCTGGATCCGTCTGGCTGGCCGGGGCGCCGCTGCCGCTGATAAAGGTGCTCTCAGGGGTCAGCACATTGACATGATAGGTGAGGGTATAGTGCCGGGCTTTGACCTCACCGGGAATGGTCCAAGTGAGGGTACGGGTGGCGGGATTATAGGCAACAGTACCCACATCGTGAGATTTGACCACATCCGCATCAGTCAGAGGATTTCTTTCGGTGATGGGATTACCGTTGACATCTACCAGTTCCACATAGGAGCTCATCACATCGGTGAGGACCACATTGTGGTTGAGGACAGTGTTAAACTGATACTTGGTGATCTCCCCTGCCACCTGGTCGAAGGCATCTGTAAGGGTTTCAATATCCTTACCTACCAGATAAAACGGTTCTGTCCCCTCAGTGGCAATATCCTGCAGCATCTCCCTGGTGTTGCTATTCAGGCTGCCGGAAATGCCCACGCTGAAGATCTTGACGGCCTTGTCGCCCATTTTGTTTGGATTTTTGATATCTTCCGCCTTGTCAACAGCGGCTTCAAACGGATTCCCGCCACTGTTGCTGCGGTTCGCCTCGCCGTCGGTCATGAAAATGACATACTGGTCTTTGGCAGAGTCTGCATGCTCCTGGATGATCTCACGTGCCTTTTCCAGACCGTCTTCACAGTTGGTTCCAGAATACGTAAGGCCACAGTCCTCACGAATCTCATACAGTCCCTTATCTACAAAGGCCTCTGTCAGCGTCTCGATGTCGGAGGTATAATTGTCAATAACATAGACAGCCTTCCGGGAATATCCCACAATGGCAATTTCATTGCCGCCGGGGTTGCCGTTGCCCAGAACCGAGTGGATAAAGCTTTCCGCGGCATGCCGCAGCACATACCACCGCTGGTTGGGGTCATGATCCCCCTGAGATCCGACTCCAGACATCGTATTATTCATACTGGTGGAGAGATCCATTACCAGTACGATCTGGGCAGGTTTTCCGAATTGGGTTGGATTCTCAATAGTCTCAAATCCATTGCGGGGATCGATGCTGACGGTGATATCATACTGGCCGCCCTCTTCACGGTCTGTGATCACCTTATCGCCGTCCAGGCTGGGAGGTGCGGACTGGGAGTAGGTGTTGGTAAAGGTGACCAGGGTCGCGGAACCCGCACTCACCTGCATGACATCCGTCTCGCTGTCCTTTTCAAAGCCGCTGGAGGCATCCACGCTCCAGTAGGTTTGATAGTTTCCGCCGGCTTCCTCCACGTAATAATAAGTTCCGGCCCCCAGGTTCTCAAAAGTTCTGCTTTCGCCCGCCTTCAGGGTAAAGGTTGCGTATTCGGCCAGGTCGTTTCGGCTATCACCGGTATAAAGGGTAAAGGAATACTCAGTATCGTCATGGGCATTGCCGTAGACCTGCTTGTTCACCGTAACACTGCCGGCGGGCAGGGTCTCCAATGCAAACTTGATCTTGCAGTTGGAATCGGTTTGGCCCCGCTCCAGGTAGAAGATCTGGAGATTGTGGACCGCATTTTCAGTCAGGTTGATTCCCAGATCTTCAAAATGGACGGTGACCTTGGTTGCACGATTTCCATTGCGCTCGATGCGGTCGTAATGAACAGTTTGTTTAGCAAAGTTGATGGTGCCTTGGGGCGGATTATTGGTGTTCAGATCACCTTGACTATGGACCGCACCGTTCAGGCCACCCATATCCAGCACCAACTGGCCGTCGATAAAGATCCACATATCGTCGTCGCCGGAGAATTCAAAAATCATGTCCTGGCCGTTTGCCAGCTTTCCACCCTCAAGCATTACAAAGGGGATGGACATCTGCAAGCCGGTGGCGTACTTATCTTCATTATTTGCAGTGCCGAAAGGATAAAAGCCTACGGGATCATTAGGTGCATATGTGCTCTGTTCCAGTGTGCCAGAGCTGGAATTGGAGTCATAAGTCAGTGCCAGTTTGGTTTCGTTACTATCAAAGACCCAGTAAGCCCCCTCCCTGGCAAAGGGGAAGGTGACATTCTTATAGACGGTTTTTGCATTATTATTCACTCCGTCAAAAATTCCGGCCTGAGCCACACCGTTGAAGGAGATATTTCCATTTTCAAACCGGTTTTTCACCAATCCCTGGTAAGGACCGTAGATACCAGCCTGATTCCACACATTCTGGGGTTCGTAGCCGCCATCAAGTTTCCTGGCTTCTTCTACGCTGCCGCCTGTAAAGTACAGAGCGCCCTTGGGATATTCCCTTCTGTTTCCATTGTAGAGATTTTCCGTGGCACTGTTGATTTTATCCTTGTGATAGTCATACAGAGTGGCAGAAGCATAATAAACGTTATCCGCCAGTGTATTGATGTTCAGGGCAGCAATACCGCTGGAGCCCACCGGCATGCTGTAGGCCACAGGGCTGCTCAACAGGCGGAATCCCTTGTTTTCCGCGCCGGACAGCTCTTCCAGTTCCCGGGCATCCAGCTCCTTGGTCTCGGTTACGGTTTCCACCTGCACTGCGCCGGGAGCGGCAGACTCCTGGGAACCCTCGGACGGAGTCTGGGGGTCTTCCTGGGAAGACTCATCATTTACATCGCTGTAGCCTACCGGCAAATCGCCATCTGCTTTGGAAACTACCGCAGCCGCTACCAGAGCCTCCTCAGTAGGAGTTTCCTCAGCGGGGGTCTCCTCGGCGGGGGTTTCCTCAGCGGGAGTCTCCTCGGCAGGGGTCTCCTCGGCGGGGGTCTCTTCGGCGGGAGTCTCCTCGGCGGGGGTCTCCTCAGCAGGAGCCTCCTCAGCGGGGGTCTCTTCGGCGGGGGTCTCCTCAGCAGGAGCCTCCTCAGCGGGAGTCTCTTCGGCGGGAGTCTCCTCAGCAGGAGCCTCCTCAGCGGGGGGCTCCTCAGCGGGGGTCTCCTCAGCGGGGGTCTCCTCAACAGGAGCCTCCTCGGCATCCGTGTCGGAAGATCCCACAGGGAGTTCCGTTAACACCGCTTCCAGCGCAACCGTGGTCAGCTGCGCCGCCATTGCTTTGGTACCAGACAGGGTGGTCGCAAAGGTATAGTCCACACTGCCGGTATTGACGCCCACCACAGACAGGTTTGTCAGGTCCACAGCATCAACCGGGACCGCGATCAAAGCCACTACCTGCTGGGTCTCCTCAAAGGTCACCACATCCAGGAGAACTTTGTCCGCTTTCCAGGCGGTTACTTCCTCCTGCAGTTTGGCGTCCAGAGCTGCTGCCGTTTCATCTTCGCCGTAAGAAGGCAGGCTCAGAACAGCCTCCTCTTCCTCACCGGCCACGATGGCGTCCAGCCTGGTCTGAAGCTCCTCCACGTCAATGACAAGAGGAAGCTCCGCAACCGTCGCCTCACTGGCCAGTGCCACCACACCCAGGGCCACATCCCCCAGGTTGGTAAACATCATCAGGAAAGCGAGGGCCATTGCCAGAATCCGTTTTGTACCTTTTGTCATTTCTGTGGTACCGCTGTAGATTCTCTCCAACTGATTCACCTCATCTTTTTTGTATGCCTTTGATATGTTTATTGAAGGGATAACAATGATTGAAAACGGGGAATTGCCTGTAGGGGAACCTGCGGAAAAACAATTTCCTTAATCCCGGTCCTCTCCCTCCCATTGGGCACGGGTGGTGGTTTCCCCGCTGCTGGTCAGGGCGCCTTCCATCAAATTGATCAGTTCCAGTGTGCTGCGGAAATTTTGAGTTTTTCCGGTGTCCGTCCACCGCACCGTGCCCTGCCATGTTGCATTCTGACGGAACCGCACCTGCACCACAAAGGTAGCAGCTGCTCCGCGGACTTCTTTCTTTTCTTTTTCAACAATCTGGTCCACAGTCTCCGCCTCTTCCATGGCATGGGGTTTGTTTCTGGATGGTTCAGGTACAAAGCTGCGCAGCTGATGTGTGCTCTGCGGGTAATGGATGGAATCACAGATTTCATTCAAATCGTTCAGCAGGAACAAAACCCCATTAAACGGAATGGTCCGGCCAAGGGGAGAAAAAATTCTGCCGGACAGCTCCATCTCTGCAAAGCTATCCACATATACCGGCAGGCCATACCGCATGGCATAACTTTTGGCCGCACATTCCATATCACACCGCCTTTTCTGAACGCGCATTTCTCCTGTTTGATTTTCATTATATTTCTCTCCAGTCACAACACAGTCACAAAATGGACTTTTTGGAAACTTTTTCTTTAAAAATTGTTCGCAAAAAACGACATTCTTCGCCGGTGATTTTCCAGCCGGTTGCATTTCACTTTTAAATACGGTACACTTGAAAAAACAAATTTCTGGAGGAATCGCCATGGGTATTTCACAGCTTTTCAAACCCGGGGCCACCGTTTTTTCCTTTGAGGTGTTCCCTCCCAAGCGGCAAAGCCCTATTGATACCATCTACCGTACTCTGGAGCAGCTGGAGGGTCTCCATCCCGACTTTATCAGCGTTACCTACGGCGCGGGCGGCAACGGAGGACAGGACACCTGCCAGATCGCCTCTCTCATTAAACATAAATACGGCATCCGTCCTTTGTCTCACCTTACCTGCCTTACCTCTTCCCGCCAGGAGGTGGCCGACGCCGTGGCCGCCCTCCGCGCCCAGGGAGTGGAAGACATCATGGCGCTGCGCGGGGACCACAACCCCAACCTTCCGCCCAAAACAGACTTCGCCCATGCCAGCGACCTGGTGGCGTTCCTTCGGGAGACAGGCGGGTTCGGCATTTCCGGAGCCTGCTATCCGGAGGGTCACGTGGAATCCCCCGATCTGGTGAGCGATATTCTCAACCTGCGCAAAAAAGTGGATGCGGGGGCCGAGCCTCTCATTTCCCAGCTGTTTTTTGACAATAACCTTTTTTATTCCTTTCTGGAACGGGCCCGCATTGCCGGCATCCAGGTCCCCATCCAGGCGGGGATCATGCCGGTGGTGAACAAAAAGCAGATCGAGCGGATGGTCTCCCTCTGCGGAGCCAGCCTGCCTCCCAAGTTTGTCAAAATGATGAGCCGGTACGAAGACCATCCCGAAGCCCTGCGGGACGCCGGGATCGCCTACGCGGTAGACCAGATCGTGGACCTTGTCTCCAACAAGGTGGATGGCATCCACCTGTATACCATGAACAATCCCGACGTTGCCCGCCGCATCAGCCAAAGCGTCTCCTCCCTCATCCGGGTATAGGAAAACGCCGCGGATCATTTTGTCAGAATGAAGGAAGTGAAGCCATGGAGATACAGCTGTCCGCCCTGCCCCAGAAGGAGATCTGGCGATATCTGGGGTGCGGGGACCAGGCCGATGCTGCCACCTGCGCCCTGGCGGAGGACTGCTCCCGGCAGCTGCTGTTCGCCCTGCGCCCCAGAGCGCTGTGGCAGGTGCTGGAAGCCTCTCCCGGCGAGGACGGGGTCTTTCTTCCGGAAAGCGGCTTGCTTTTGCCGGGAAGAGATCTGGCCCGGCATCTGAGCGGCTGTTCCAAAGCGGTATTGATGGCCGTCACATTGGGAGCTGCTGCGGACGCTCTGATCCGCCGCTGCCAGGTTGAAGATCTTGCCCGTGGGGTGGTGATGGACAGCTGCGCCACCGCCGCGGTGGAGGAAGCCTGCGACCGGGTGGAGGATCAGATTCTGTCAGCCCTTCCCGGACAATATTTCACCAGCCGTTTCAGCCCCGGATATGGGGACCTGCCCCTGGAATTGCAGACTCCGCTGCTGGAGCTCCTGGACGCTCCCCGGCGGATGGGGCTGTGCGCCACCCGGGAAAACATTCTTACCCCCCGCAAGTCGGTCACCGCTCTCATGGGGATTTCGGACTTGCCGCTGCATCGGGGGCGGCGAAGCTGTGACTGCTGCCCCATGAAGAATACCTGCCGGTTCCGGCGCAAGGAGGAACACTGTGGACTTTAAAACACTGCTGAAAGAAGAATATATCCTGCTGGATGGGGCGATGGGCACTCTGCTCCAGGAGCGGGGGCTGCCCATGGGCGCCTGTCCTGAACAGGTAGCTCTGGAGCATCCCCAGTGGCTGCTGGACATTCACCGCGGTTATCTGGAAGCGGGGTCCCGGATGGTGTACGCAAACACCTTTGGGGCCAGCGCCCTGAAACTGGAACGGGCGGGGCTGACGCCGGAGGAAGTGATTCCCCGGGCCGTCGGGCTGGCCCGCCAGGCGGCGGAACCCTTTGACGCTCTGGTGGGCCTGGATATCGGACCTTTGGGTCAGCTGATGGAACCCACCGGTACCCTCACTTTTCAGGATGCTTACCAGCACTTTGCCCGTCAGATCCGGGCGGGAGCGGAAGCCGGGGCAGACGTCATTGCCATTGAAACCATGGCCGACCTCAACGAGGCCCGGGCCGCCCTGCTGGCCGCCAAGGAAAACTCCTCCCTGCCGGTCCTCTGCACCATGACCTTCGACCAGGGGGGGCGCACCTTTACCGGATGCTGCGTCTCCTCCATGGCGCTGACCCTGGAAGGCCTGGGGGCGGATGCCATTGGTTTCAACTGCTCCCTGGGTCCCGCCCAGCTGCGCCCTCTGGTGGAGGAATTGCTCCGGTGGACCACCCTGCCGGTGATCCTCAAGCCCAATGCCGGCCTGCCGGATCCGGGCGGCCGGGGGTATGATACCTCTCCCGAGGAATTTGCAGCCCAGATGGGAGAACTGGCGGGCCTGGGCGTCCGCTTTCTGGGAGGATGCTGCGGCACCACCCCCGCCTATATCTCCCAGCTGCGGGAGGCTCTGGCGGACAAAAAACGGCCACGGCTCTCTCCGGAGATCCCCGCCGCTGTCTGCTCCGCCGCCCGGACGGTGGTACTGGATCAACCCCGGGTCATCGGCGAGCGGATCAATCCCACCGGCAAAAAGCTGTTCCAGGCCGCCCTGCGCCGCCAGGATCTGGACTATGTCCTGAGCCAGGCGATCCAGCAGGTGAAGGCCGGAGCAGAACTGCTGGATGTGAACGTGGGGCTGCCGGATATTGATGAGGAAGCCATGATGACCCGGGTGGCCGCGGCCCTTCCCGGAGTTACCGACGCTCCCCTGCAATTTGATTCCACCAAAGCCCCTGTGCTGGAAGCCGCCCTGCGGATCTATCCCGGCAAGGCCATCATCAACTCGGTCAACGGCGAGGAGGAAAGCCTGGCCGCTGTGCTTCCCCTGGCCAAAAAATACGGCGCCGCAGTGGTGGGGCTGACCCTGGACCGGGGCGGCATCCCCAAAACCGCACAGGAACGTCTGGATATTGCCAAGCGCATTCTGGACCGGGCTCTGGCTCTGGGGATCCCCCGCCGGGATGTATTCATCGACTGTCTGACCCTTACCGCTTCGGCGGAACAGGCCGCTGTTCCCGAAACTCTCAAAGCCGTGTCCATGGTCAAAAAGGAACTGGGCCTGCGTACGGTGCTGGGCGTCTCCAACATCTCCTTTGGCTTGCCCGCACGGGAAGCTCTGAACCAGAGTTTTCTCACCCTGGCTCTGGGTGCCGGGCTGGATCTTCCCATTCTCAACCCCAACGCTGCTCCCATGATGGCTGCCCTCCGGGCTTACCGCCTGCTGGCAGGCCACGATCTGAACGGCGGGGAATATATTGCGGCCTACGGCGGGGAAGCGGCCGGACCTGCCCCTTCTGCCCCCACCCCCGCTTCCGCCGGACAGCGCACCCTGGAGGAAGCCATCGAAGGCGGCCTGAAGGCGGAAGCAGGCGCCATTGCCGCCCGTCTGCTGGAGGAGCTGTCTCCGCTGGAACTGGTGGATACCCGGCTGATCCCGGCACTGGACCGGACGGGCGCAGCCTACGAAGCAGGGAAAATTTTTCTGCCTCAATTGATCCAGTCGGCAGGAGCCGCCCAGGCGGCCTTTGAGCAGGTCCGCCGGAAACTGACAGAAAACGGACAGTCGGGAGAGGGCCGCGGGCCCGTGGTCCTGGCCACTGTCAAAGGAGATATTCACGACATCGGCAAAAACATCGTCAAGGTTCTGCTGGAAAACTACGGCTTTGCCGTGGTGGACTTGGGGCGGGATGTGGATCCCTCGGCGGTAGCGCAGGCCGTCCGCCACTATCACGCCCCCCTGGTGGGCCTCAGCGCCCTGATGACCACCACCCTTGGCAGCATGGCGGAAACCATTGCTCTGCTCCGCCGGGAAGGTCTCCCCTGCCGGGTGATGGTGGGAGGCGCCGTTCTCACTGCCTCCTACGCCGCTTCCATCGGCGCGGACCGGTACGCTCGGGATGCCAAGGAAGCGGTGGATATCGCCCGGGACTTGATTGGCTGAGAACCGTCTCCTATGTAGTAATTTTCGCTCAGCCCCGTTGCCGGCCGACTGTTCTCCAGGCATTGTGCTGCAAGAACATCAAGAGCCATTTCCTAAAGAATCGGGGAGGGATGCAAAAGCCACCCCCATGTAAAAGCCCCGGCACAGCTTTGCAGAGATACCAGCATCCTTTAAGGAGCGTGCTGGCGGGAAAATGCCTTCGGGCAAGCTCTCCGTTTTAACACTCTGTAGACCGGCCCTCCCCCGGGCACGCCCCCCAAAACATAGGGCCGCTGCAAAATAGTCCCACCGAAAAATAATGCACAAAAATCGGTCCCCAAAGAAGCAGAACCGCTTCCTTTGAGGGCCGGTTTTCATTGTTTGTCTCCCATTCTTTGTGCAGATCGCAATTGTATTTCTATTTTGCAGCAGCGCATGCAAAAGCCACCTCCGCGCAGGGGCTCCGGGAGTGATCCCATGAAAATCCGAAAGATATCCCAGGGAAAGGGATTGATGCAGAAGCGTTTCTGCCAAAAACTCCGTCCAAGCCTTTGACAAGCGGTGTTCTCCGGACACCGCTTTGCGGAAGTCCCAGGATTTTCTGAGGAATCAAGTGACATAAGACTCTGCCAAAAAAGAACAGATTTCAGAAAGTTTTATTATAACACTCTGTTGCCTGAATGCCTGAAAAAACGTCGGTTTCTCTGAACCTGGAATCCTTTGGGCAAAATGTTTTCTGCCTGCTTTTGGGCAGCGTGTATGATTCATTGAGGGCAGAAGGATCCCGTGGAAATTTTCACAGTAAAATCAGCCGGGAGGGCCTTATTGTTTCATTGCCCCAAGGGGTACCCCTGGGTGTGGCAGAAGCTATGGAAACAATCATCCCGGCGGAATCATTCCCGCAAATGCAGTAAAAGAGCCGTATTTTGCAGGCCAACCACCCGTCTGCAAAATGCGGCTCTTTTAAATTGAGGGCTCCCTCAACCGTTTTTTATTTTGCACCCCTTCCAGATCAAAAGGAGGGGTGTATTCCTCTTTGGCTGAACTGCGCTCCTGCATAAAGCCCCTAAGCCCCAGTTCCAGGGCCTTGTCCACCACCGTGTTGTATTCAAAGGAACTGATCCGGCGGTTCAGCTCCTTATACGGCAGGGGGCGATAGGGGGTATACTGGCTCATCAGGCTGATCAAAATCCCGTCTGCCGGCAGGTTTTCTGCGATCCACTCCAAAACAGCCCATGAGTCCCTCCGGGCGCCGGGCAGACACAAGTGGCGGATCACCAGCCCCCGCTCCAGAGTTCCATCCTTCCCCATGCGGATCTTCCCCGTCTGCCGGAACATCTCCAGGATGGCGGCGGAAGCCTGTTCAAAATAATCCGGAGCACCGGAGTACCTCCCTGCCAGTTCTGCGCTTTTGTATTTAAGATCCGGCAGGTAAATATCTACCAGACCGTCCAGCATACGCAGTGTCCCCACCCGTTCATAGCCACCGGTGTTCCACACCACCGGGATGTCCAGCTTTCCCCGCACATCCTCCAGAGCCCGGACGATCCAGGGGGTATACTGGGTAGGGCTCACCAGGTTGATGTTGTGGGCTCCCTGGTCCTGCAGCTCCAGAAAGATCTCTGACAGCCTTCCCACGCTGATCTCCCTGCCAAAGTTCCCGGCACTGATTTCCCGGTTCTGGCAGAAGCAGCATCCCAGAGGGCATCCCGAAAAGAAAACTGTCCCGGACCCGCGGGCGCCGCTGATGCAGGGCTCCTCCCACTGATGGAGAGCTGCCCGGGCCACTCGGGGCAGGCTGCCGCCGCCGCAGAGGCCTTTGGCATCCTTTACAGTGCGGTCCGCGCCGCACTCACGGGGGCAAAGCCGGCAGCTTACGGGCGGACAGGCCTTCTCTCCGCGAACCCCCTCCAAAGGCGCCGCTTTTTCTCGGGGCCTATGAGACAAAGGGGACGTTTCTCTCCAAAAGTTTGCGCTTTCCAAAGCCGCCCCGCTCTTCTGCAGCGGGGCAGGCTGCTTTTTCTCCGTTTCCATGATCAGTTCCTGCTGAATTCCGACAGTTCCAGTCCTTCGTTGTGTTCCAGCGCCCAGTTGATGCTCCAGTTATTGGTAAACAGCAGCAGATAGCGGTCCCGGAAGTCCTGAACCACCTTGGTATCCGAGGTAAGGGAAAGGGTCTTGGGCTCCAGGCCCTCGTTTTCGATCCAGCGGATATACTGATAGGGCAGGCCCTCCCGAATGATTTCCACATTGTACTCGTTTTTCAGCCGGTATTCCAGCACTTCAAACTGCAGGGTGCCCACTACCCCCACAATTACCTCTTCCATACCGGTAGCAGGCTCATGGAAGATCTGAATGGCGCCCTCCTGAGCAATCTGAGTAACACCTTTGACAAACTGCTTGCGCTTGAGCGTGTCCTTCTGACGGACCCGGTTGAAATGCTCCGGAGCGAAGGTGGGGATTCCCTCAAATTCAAACTTCTTTCCCGGAGCGCAAAGGGTGTCACCGATGGAAAAAATCCCCGGATCAAAAACGCCGATGACGTCTCCGGCATAGGCTTCCTCAATGATCTCCCGATCCTGAGCCATCAGCTGCTGAGGCTGGCTCAGCTTGATCTTTTTTCCCCCCTGGACGTGGTAGACCTCCATCCCCTTTTCGAACCGGCCGGAGCAGATGCGCATAAAGGCAATCCTGTCCCGGTGCGCCTTGTTCATATTGGCCTGGATTTTAAAAACAAAGGCGGAGAAGCTGTCCTCAAAGGGATCCACCTCGCCCTCGCTGGATTTGCGGGGCAGAGGGGGGGTGGTCATTTTCAGAAAGTCTTCCAGGAAGGGCTCCACGCCGAAGTTGGTAAGAGCCGAACCAAAAAAGACGGGAGACAGCTTGCCGTGACGTACCTGGTCCATGTCAAATTCATAGCTGGCGCCGTCCAGCAGTTCCACGTCGTCCCGGAGGGTCTGACACAGTTCCTGACCCAGAAGGCTCTCCAGTCCCGGGTCGGAAAGTTCCACCTCGGTCTTATCCACCTCCCGCTGCCCTCCGGAAGGAGTAAAGGCAATGATTTCCTTTTTGCGGCGGTCATATACGCCCTTGAAATCCCGGCCGCAGCCAATGGGCCAGTTGACCGGATAGGTACGGATGCCCAGTTCGCTTTCGATCTGTTCCATCAGGTCAAAGGGGTTGCGTGCCTCCCGGTCCATCTTGTTGATAAAGGTAAAGATAGGGATATCCCGCAGAAGGCAGACTTTGAACAGCTTCCGGGTCTGGTTCTCCACGCCCTTGGACGCATCGATCACCATGACCGCCGAATCGGCCGCCATCAGGGTGCGGTAGGTGTCTTCGGAAAAGTCCTGATGGCCGGGGGTATCCAGAATATTGATGCAGTAACCCTCGTAATTGAACTGCATCACCGAGGAAGTGACCGAAATTCCTCTCTGCTTTTCAATCTCCATCCAGTCGGAGACGGCATGGCGTGCGGTCTTTTTTCCCTTTACCGACCCTGCCAGGGCAATGGCCCCGCCGTAAAGCAGGAATTTTTCAGTCAGGGTGGTTTTGCCCGCGTCAGGGTGGGAAATAATGGCAAAGGTCCGTCGGTTCTGTATCTCGCTTTGCAGGTTTGACAATTTGCTTCCTCCCGGTTTTATGGAAATATCATGAATTTTTGGCATACATAAGTTATTATACCAGTATTCCCCGTTTCACGCAATTGAAAAGTATTCTGCGACGCCTTGATTTTTTACACAGATCTGAGAGTTTCAGTCCCGCCCGTTGGCGCTGAGCAGCGCCAACAGAATCAGGCCGGCGGCCCCTCCCGCCAGAAAGCTCAGGATATATCCCATTGCACTCCCCTCCTTGTTCCAACCGTCTGAGCCGGCCACGGCCGTACCGTTTTTAGTATATGCCCTTTTAAAGGCAAAAACGCCACAGTCCGTATCAACAGTCCTCCGGTTTTGGGAGACAACAGGATATTATAAGGAAATAGAAACCACTGCTCTGCCGCCCGGACAAGGCCGCCCTCATCGTCTTTTCCGTGAGACAAAATTCAGCTCTTCCCCTCGGCCCTTTGGCTGAAAAAAGCCACGGCCCGCACCGGCAGACCGTGGCTTTTGGGGAGTCTGCGTCAGCGTGGGATGTAAACCGGCTGCAGCTGCCGCCCGGCCAGGGCCGCCTCCACCGCCTTTCCTATGAGACGGAAGTCCGCCACCAGGGAGGTGGGTTTGCCAACCGGGTCGTCCTGCGCCATGGGGACAAAATAAACGTTCCGGCAATTCATCAGCAGCCCGATATTCCGGGCCGAGGCGGAAAGTCCATCATTGGTGGAAACCGCCAAAATTACCGGCTTGGCGTTGCGCAGCTGCGCTTTAACCGCCATGGTTACCGGGGTATCGGTGATTCCTCCTGCCAGCTTGCCCAGGGTATTGCCGGTACAGGGCGCTACTGCCAGGGCATCCAGCCATCCCTTGGGGCCGATGGGCTCCACCTCCGGGATGGTACTCATGATTTTGCGGCCGCAGGCATCCTCTACCGCCCAGCGGAAGTCCTCCGCCCGGCCAAATCGGGTATCTGTGGTATATACAATGGGAGACATGATGGGGTACAGGTCGTATTCTTCCCGCAGCACTCCCAGCTGCTCCACCACCTGCCCCAACGTACAAAAAGAGCCGCACAGGGCAAAGCCCAGCTTGGGTTTACTCATGGGTGGCCCTCCTTTCTTTCAGGATGTTTTCCAAAGCATGGGCGATGCTTTCGCCCGCCGCTCTGGGGGCGCATTTTCCGGGGAGCCCACCCGCCGGGATCACCCGCAGGCCCAGCTCCCGGGCAGTATCCAAATCGATTCCTCCCGGCGGCGACGCCAGTTCCACCACCAGAACATCCCGGGGCAGCCCGCTCAATACCGGATATCCCGCCACCAGTCCCGGCGCAGTATTAAACAGGATATCCGTTTGAGAAGCTTTTTCTGCCAACCGGGAAATTTCCACTGTGTAATATCCCTCTACCTGTGCCCAGGCAAGCTGTTCCGCCCTGCGGGCCGCAACCGTTACCCGTGCGCCCAGCGCCGCCAGATATCGGGCCAGGATCCGGGCAATTCTTCCGTAGCCGGTTACCGTACACCGGGCTCCCAGCAGCGATGTCTCGGTTTCCCGCAGTGCGATTTCCACCGCGCCCTGGGCGGTGTAAGCGGCGTTCATGACCGTCAGTTCTTCCCGGTCAAGCAGGTCTTCTCCCACCAGATTCCGGGCAGCCAGCATAGGCTCCACCAGGGGCTTCAGCTTTCCCCCTGCCACCAGTGTTCCCGGCGGCAGCCGGTCCAGCAGCGGCGCCAGCTCCACCGGTTCCGGCCACAGAGACGTCCGCAGGCGTGTTCCCGCTCCCAATGCCGGTACCGGCAGCATCACCGCCTCCAACTTCTCGGGCATCTCTTCTTCCGGCTCCCATTTCTTTATTTCTTCCGGCAGATCCCTGTCCTTTAAAAATCCGCTGTATACCGTCCAGCCCTTTTTCAACAACAAACGGGCCAGCCATACGGTTCTTCGGTCTCCCCCCAAAAGGAGGATCTTTTTCTCCTCCATCGCCTCACCGCTCTTTCTTCCGTCCAAAATATGTTTGGTCGTAACCCATCCTATGACGGCAGAGCGGTTCTGGTGCCGCCAGCCCGAAAGAATTGCTTCAAAATAATGTCTTGGGCAAGGAAACGGTCTTTCCCATACCATTTTCCAGGTGCTCCCCAGTGGCAGCAGATGCCGGAAAGCGGTCTTATGATGGCGTTTGAATATGATGAAAAAGAACGCTCCCGGCTGTTTTCCACTTTGCATAATGTTTCCATAGCGCGCAGAGGGATTGGCAGGACAGCACATCTCCCCATATCAGGAAAATTTCTTTGCGGGGGGCAAAAGAAAGCGTGTTTGCACCTTTCTCTCCTCCTCTTTCTCCCTCTTCCCCGAAATTTTCCACAAAGGACCGGTTGGGCTGTCAACAACCAAAAAGGCCAGAACCGCACCAAAGGCCGGAGCCGCATCAGCAGCTCCGGCCTTTGAATTTTGTCGTATTCACCGGGCTTCAGATTCAGCCCAAAGCTTTGACGCTCTCCTCAATTTTCTGGAGACGTTCCTGCTGCTCGGCCAGCTTGGCCCGCTCTCCTTCCACCAGAGCGGCGGGAGCTTTGGCCACAAAGCCGGGATTATCCAGTTTCTTCTGAATAAAGGCAATATCGCTCAGGCACTTCTCCCGTTCCTTGTTCAGACGGGCCAGTTCCTTCTCCCGGTCGATGAGCTCGGCCATGGGGATAAACGCCCGGGCGGCGGAGGTAATGACCTGTACCGCACCCTCGGGGGAGAATTTCTCTCCCACCTCCACATGGTCGGCGGAGGCCAGCCGCACCAGGAAGGGCGCGCCGTCCCGGAAGGTCTGGAGATCCGCGGTCTCAATATAGACGGTGGCCTTTTTGCTGGGAGTAATGTTCATTTCCGCCCGCTGATTGCGGATGGCTTTGATCAGGTCCATCACCTTCTGGAATTCAGCTTCCTCCCGGGTAAAGGTGAGGGACTCATCAAACCGGGGCCAAGCCGCCACCATGATGCTCTCGCCCTCTCCGCCGTGGGGCAGGGTCTGCCAGATCTCCTCGGTGATGAACGGCATAAAGGGATGGAGGAGCTTGAGGGTGTTGGACATGACATACACCAGCACCTGCTGGGCGGTACGGGCTTTCTCGCCTCCGGCAGAAAGCCGGGACTTGGTGAGCTCAATGTACCAGTCGCAGAGGATGTCCCAAATGAAGTCGTACAGCTTCTGTACCGCCAGACCCAGTTCAAACTTCTCCAGGTTGTCGGTGACCTCCCGGACCAGGGTATTGTACAGGCTCACCACCCACTTATCCTCGGTCTCCAGGGTTTCAGGGAGGCGGGCCTCGGTGATGCTCTCATCCAGATTCATCAGGATGAAACGGCTGGCGTTCCAGATTTTGTTGGCAAAGTTACGGCTGGATTTCACCTTGTCGTCCGAGAACCGCATATCGTTTCCGGGGCTGTTGCCGGTGGCCAGGGTAAAGCGAAGGGTATCAGCGCCATACTGGCTGACGATCTCCAGCGGGTCGATGCCGTTGCCCAGGGATTTGCTCATCTTGCGCCCCTGAGCGTCCCGCACCAGACCGTGGATGAGGACGGTATCAAAAGGAGTCTGGCCCATTTGCTCACAACCGGAAAAGATCATCCGGGCCACCCAGAAGAAGATGATGTCATAGCCGGTAACCAGCGTATTGGTGGGGTAGAAGTAATCCAGCTCCGGGGTTTTGTCCGGCCAGCCCAGGGTGGAAAAAGGCCACAGAGCAGAGGAAAACCACGTGTCCAGGGTATCGGGATCCTGTTCCAGATGCTTGCTGCCGCACTTGGGGCAAACAGTGGGATCTTCCCGGCTGACGATCACCTCTCCGCAGTCCTGGCAGTACCAGGCGGGGATGCGGTGACCCCACCACAGCTGGCGGGAAATGCACCAGTCCTTGATGTTCTCCATCCAGTGGTAGTAGGTCTTGTCAAAACGTTCCGGCACAAACTTGGTTTTGCCGCTGCGCACCGCCTCAATGGCGGGCTGCGCCAAGGGACCCATTTTGACGAACCACTGCTTGGACACCAGCGGCTCCACGGTGGTGGAGCAGCGGTAGCACTGGCCCACATTATGGGAGTAATCTTCAATTTTGACCAGGTAGCCTCCCGCTTCCAGATCGGCCACGATCTGCTTGCGGGCCTCGTAACGGTCCAGTCCGGCATATTTGCCGCCCTGCTCATTGATGACCGCGTCCTCCGTCATGACATTGATCACCGGCAGATTGTGACGCAGGCCCACCTCAAAGTCGTTGGGATCGTGTGCGGGGGTGATCTTGACGCAGCCGGTTCCAAAGTCCATCTCCACATAGGAATCGGCCACCACCGGAATCTCCCGGCCTACCAAAGGCAGCAGCACTTTTTTGCCCACCAGGTCCCGGTACCGGTCATCGTCGGGATGGACAGCAATGGCGGTATCGCCCAGCATAGTTTCCGGGCGGGTGGTGGCTACCTCCAGCCAGCGGCCCTCCTCGCCTACTACGGGATACCGGATATGCCAGAAATGCCCCGCCTGGTCGGCGTACTCCACCTCAGCATCAGAAATGGAGGTGTGGCAGTGGGGGCACCAGTTGATGATCCTCTCTCCCCGGTAAATCAGGCCCTTCTCGTACAGCCGGACAAAGACCTCCCGGACCGCCTTGCTGCATCCTTCATCCAGGGTGAAGCGTTCCCGCTCCCAGTCGCAGGAGGAGCCCAGCTTTTTCAGCTGCTCCACGATGCGGCCGCCGTACTGCTTTTTCCATTCCCATGCCCGTTCCAGGAATTTCTCCCGGCCCAGGTCCTCCTTGGTAAGGCCCTCTTTCCGCATAGCCTCCACGATCTTGGCCTCGGTGGCGATGGAAGCATGATCGGTGCCCGGCAGCCACAGGGCTTCCCGGCCCTGCATCCGCCGCCAGCGGATGAGGATGTCCTGAAGGGTATTGTCCAGGGCATGTCCCATATGCAGCTGCCCGGTGATATTGGGCGGGGGGATGACGATGGTATAAGGTTTCTTTTCAGGGTTTACTTTGGCATGGAAGTATCCCTTTTCCTGCCACCAGGCGTAAAGACGGTCTTCCACCTGGGCAGGATCATACACTTTGGCCAGTTCTTTCTTTGCCACGTTGTTTCCTCCTGTTTGTTTCCGGTCCGGGCGCTTCAAACAAAAAAACGCCCCGCTGCGAATACTCGCAACAGGACGCATGACGCGCGGTACCACCTGATTTCACATCCTCCGGGGATGTGCGCTCTGCCGGGGCCGGGAAACTCCACCCGAACCCGCTTCCCCTGTAACGTGGGGCGCACGCCGGAGCTTACTGGGGGAACTGCTTCCCCGTTGGGTCCGGGACTCCGAGGCTACTTGGGCAGGCTCCGGACGCGGCGCTTTCACCAACGGCCGCTCTCTGGACCCCGGGGGGCCTGCTTACTCCTCCTCTTCACAGTCTTTGGGAGCAATTGAGTTTGAACCTACAATACCACGGCGGCAGCTCTTTGTCAAGCTTGGCAGGCGGCTTTTCCGCCTTGTAATCGTCCATTTTTCCGGTTCAGGAGAAGGAGAACAGCCCCACAGAAAAATCCCCCCGCTTTTTTCCGAAGTGCGCAGCTCTTTCCTTTCGCCTCCGGGAAGCCTGCCCACAAAACCGGCACGCATCTCCGGACCGGGACAGGAAGATTTTTGGGAAAGTCGTTCCCCTTTTCCTTGTTTTCTCCATAAACGGCCCGTATCGCCCATGCTGTCCGAAAAAAGGACGCTGCTTTTGAATTTTCCTTTTCAGTGTATGGCGCCGTTTTCTGTTTGGAGCCAAGGGCCATGATGATTGGGGTGAAGCTTTTGACGGGATACCCCTGATGGCCAAGCCGGTGCTTTCCTTATACAGTAAAAGCGGCGGTACAGCCTGAGTCATGCCGCCGCAAAAGGGGAAAATTCAATTTTATGGGAGACGCATCATACTCCCGAAAAATGGGACAAAAACTTTCTGGTCCTCTCTTCCCGGGGGTTGTGGATCACCTGCTCCGGCGGTCCCTGCTCCACAATAACGCCTTCGTCCATAAAAATGATCCGGTCTGCCACGTCCCGGGCAAAATCCATCTCATGGGTGACGATGATCATGGTGGTGTTGCGTTGGGCCAAAGAGCGGATCACCCGGAGGACCTCTCCGGTAAGTTCAGGATCCAGCGCGGAGGTAGGCTCGTCAAAGCAGAGGATATCCGGTGAAAGAGCCAGAGCCCGGGCAATGGCCACCCGCTGCTGCTGACCGCCCGAAAGCTGATGGGGATAATTTGTCATCCGGTTTTGCAGTCCCACCTCGGTGAGCAGCTCTTCCGCTTTCTGCCGGATCTCCGCCAGAATGGCCTTCTTCCCGGATTGATAGTCTGGGCGTTCCCGGGCCAGCAGCTGGCTGGCCAGCATCACATTTTCCAGGGCAGTATACTGAGGAAACAGGTTAAAGTTCTGGAATACCAACCCGAAATGAAGCCGCTTGCGGCGGATCTGTTCCGGCTGCTGGGTGGCGGGATCGGCAGCGTCAAAAAGCGTCTGCCCTTTTACCGAAATGGAACCTCCGTCGGGCCGCTCCAGAAAATTAAGGCAGCGCAGCAGGGTGGTTTTGCCGCTGCCGGAGGATCCGATAATGGCCACAGCCTCCCCCTGATCCAGGGAAAAGCTGATATCCTGGAGGACCTGCGTGGCGCCGAAATGCTTTGCCAGCTGCCGCACTTCTAAAATGGACATAAACGATCCTCCTTACGCCTTAAAGTAGTCCAGCTTCTTTTCCAGGGCGCCCAGCAGCAATGTGAGCACTCCGGTAAAGGCCAGATAATAGACTCCGGTAAAAAACAGCGGCCACAGCAGGCCGGAATAGCCATGGGACCCCTTGAGGAAGGAGTATCCCGCCCAGATGACCTCCTGGAGAGAAATGATCCGGGCGATGGAGGTGTCTTTGACCAGGGTAATGATCTCATTGGACATGGGAGGGATGATCTGCTTGATCATCTGCAGCAGGGTGATCCGGAAGAAGATCTGCCTGTCGGTCATGCCCAGTACCTGTCCGGCTTCCCGCTGGCCTGCGGGAACTCCCTGGATGCCGCCCCGATAAATCTCCGAAAAATAGCAGGCATAGTTAAGGATAAAGGCTACCGCCGAAGCCAGGAACCGCCCGGGTTCTCCGGTGGGCCAGGGGCTGCCTCCCGGCAGGATCTTTCCCGGAACATAAAACAGAATGATCAACTGCAGCATCAAAGGCGTTCCCCGCACGATCCACACCACCGTACGGGTAAACCACCGCAGGGGAGTAAAGCGACTCATGGAACCGAAAGCCACTATCAGCCCCAGCGGGAGCGCCCCCACCAGAGTGATACCAAAAAGCTTCAGCGTCTGCAGGAAGCCTTCGTTAAGAGCTCCCACCACCGTCCAAAACATGTACTTCCTCCTCTGCGCCTGCGTCCGGCACCCCGCTATGTCAATGGCTTTACGCCGGCAATTTTTCCCAAAAACGACGAAACATCTGTTACCCGCATCACTTGCTCACGACCCGTAAAGGGAAGGCCATGCATAACAAAAGCTTCGGTCTTAAAAAATGGCTCTTGATTCCATACCCTGCTCCCAATGGGGAACGATTGCTTTTTACGCTCCCTTTGAGCTGTGGAATGCTTTTCTTTTTGATGAATCCGGCAATTCAGTCCAACGCAGAGGGCTGTCGCCCTCTGCGCTGCGGTACCCGGTCATAATTTTATTATTTGGTAAGAACGGCGGCCTGGACCCCATAGGTCTCCGCCAGTTCCATCATGGACCCATCTTCAATGGAAGCCTGGAAAAATTCATTCAGCTTCTCCGCAAGATCCGAACCTTTGCGGAAGCCCACGCCGTACTCCTCGCTGTTAAGGCTGACGGTATAGGTCAGATCGGCATAATTGGTGCCTTCGCCCACCATGGCGGCCGCCATAAGGGAATCGATCACTGCCGCGTCCACGGTGCCGGAGCTTACCTCCAGCAGAGCGGTAGCCTGGTCCTGGACCTCAGTAAAGTCCGCGCCCAGGGCCGCCACTTCTGCTTTGCCGGCGGAACCCGCCTCCACCGCGAAGGAAAGCTCCTGTACGCTTTCCACTGTCTGATATTCATCGGCCCGGCCCACAGGGACAACCACTACCTGGGCATTGCTGCAATAGGGCTGGGAACATGTCATGGCGCTTTTGACCTCATCGGTCAGGGTCATGCCGTTCCATACCACATCAATGGTCTTGCCTTCCAGTTCCATTACCTTGTTGTCCCAGTCGATGGGCTGAAACTGGACCTCCACTCCCAGGCTTTCTCCAAAGGCTTTGGCCATGTCGGCGTCAAAACCGATCCACTGGCCGTTGGCATCCCGGTAGTCCATGGGCGCAAACTCGGTAATACCCACCACCAGAGTGCCCTTGTTCTGGACATAGGCCAGATCGCTTTCCACACTTTCACTCTGGGAGGAGGTCTGGGCTTCCGAAGCATCACCGGAGCCTGAAGCGGCATCGGACGAAGGGGAACCGGCGGGAGCCGCGCCGCAGGCCACGGCCGTTACAGTGAGCAAAGCAGCCAAAAGAATTGCAAAAAACTTTTTCATGATATCTTCCTGTCTTTCCGGGGAATCCCCCTTCGTTTTACTGTGCTACTAATTTACCACGCTAAACTGCCTTTTGTAAAGTGGCATTTCACACAAGAACGCCCTCACTATTTTGATCAATTTATACATTTCCGCCATTTTCACGGTTTTCCCTCTATGCCCGACTGGGTCCTCTGACACACTACAGCTGCCTCAGGCTGTCATACCCTATCAAAGCGGGGCTTGGATAAGCTTTGCAAGACCCTTTTACCGCAATCCCCTTAAGAGAGGTACTGAATCGCCTTTCTCCTGCATCGTCTGTCCTGCCGCCCGTAAGTAGGCACATTTTTTCAATCAAGCACATGTGTCATTTGGCTTTTATATAACGGTTCGCTGCGCTTCACGCTTCTTCAAGCGCAAAAAGAGCCGGCAGTGCCGGCTCCAAGGCTTGTGACGAAACCTACCTGTTCCGCAGTTTCAAAACCGGAACCGGCAGGACTTGCCTGTATCTGAATTTTGTTTTTGTTGCCCGCTCACTGCCCTGCGGGAAACCCAAGGAAGCAGCACATATCCTCCTCTGTTTCCTCGTTTTTCCCCTCAAGAAGCTGCTTGCCTGGCAAAAGGCATCCGTGTGTTTTTTATCAGGCAGAGCCGCGTCAGTGGCTTGATAGAAAACATTCCCGGTTGTTCTTCCCTGGGCAAGCCATGCCTACGGCATAAAAGCGGCTGCTTTGCCGAAGCTTCCGGCCACCCTCAACGGGATACGGAACATCCGTGGCGGACAGCGGAATGGGCGGTAAGGCGTATCTCGGAGGTCTGACGGTCATATTGGGCCAGGCATAACGCCGCGGCCAGGGTCGCCAGCCCCACTCCCAGTGCCACCGGCCCGGTCTGCATGCCGGCAAAAGCCGGTACAAGGGCGAGAAGGTCCACCAGCGCAGTGACTCCCCCAGCCAAAAGACCCAGTCCTTCCAGCATCCCGGCTGCACGGGAATGGTGGGGATGGTTGGAAAGACGCTTCATACGCATTCCCGCCAAAACCATTGCTGAAGGAATTATAAAATGAAAAGGCCAAACCATCATACAGAAGACCTCCTTTAAATTCAGACTCACTACTCCTGTCCACCCCAGAACCGGTCAAAATCTTCCGCCGGAGTATGCCATGGCAGTGTACACAAAAAACCATTTTTTTCTTTGTCCCAGCTGTGCTTTTTCCTTTTTCTGTAAAGTCTCCGGGGGTGTACAGCATTCCCTTCATTCCAGGTTCAGCTGGCGGCCCAGGATATAAACAGTGATAAAGAACAGCAGCCCACAAGCCGCCAGGCTCAGAAAAATTCCAATAAGGGGAACCACCCAAAAAGCTTCCAGAAGCATGCTGCCCGTGGTGAGCATCCCCCCCGTGGTCAGCATGGTCACCACAGAGGATACCATCTGCCAGGCAACCGACAAGCCGATATAAGCGCCCACGGACCCCAGAATCCGGTGGCCCCGGATCGTATGGCCGATGGCAATGGCCGCATAGATCAGCAGAATACCCTGGATCGTACTCAAAAAAGCCAGCACAAGGCTCAACACCACGGTAGCGGTAAGGGTCAGCCCCAGTTCATACCGAACCGCTTCCCAAAACGCCCGGATCCCCGCCAGCACATCCGGCAAAAATTCCAACCGGAACAGGAGGATCGCCACCGACGCTGCCACTGCTGCCAGAGTGGCCATCTGCCACATGACGGCGGACAGCAGCTTGGCGGTCACCAGCTGCCATGTTTCCACCGGCAGGGTAAACATCAGATAGCCCTCATCGCCGGTAAGGTTTTTGTAGAACCTGCGGATGATCACCACCAGCGCTACCACAAAAGCCCCGGCTGCCACCGCCACATAAAAGCCTACCAGGACCGCCATCAGTTCCGTGGCCAGCCTGCCGTTCCCCGGCTGCATTTCATAGGCCGACAGGGAACTCCTGCTCAGCACCGCAAAGGCCAGCAAAACCAGATAGGTAGGCAGAAATACCCGGGCGGTGGCCCGCATTTCGTACCCAAAAAGCTTGCCTAACATCTGAACACCTCCCGGAACATCTGGTCCACGCTTTTCCCTTCCTTGCGGCGGATCTCCTCCACCGGCGCATAGAGGGCGATCCTGCCCCAGGCCAGAAACACCACATCGTTCAAAACCTTTTCCACATCTCCGATGAGATGGGTGGAGATCACCACCGTGGCGTTGGGACTGTAGTTGGTGAGGATGGTGCTGAGAATATAGTCCCGGGCAGCGGGATCAACCCCTCCGATGGGCTCGTCCAGGAGATACAAGTCCGCGCTGCGGCTCATTACCAGGATCAGCTGTACTTTCTCCTTGGTGCCTTTTGACATGGTTTTGAGTCTGTCACTGGGATTGATCCGCAGCCGCCCCAGCATATCGTAGGCTTTGTTGGAGTCAAAATTATCATAAAAATCCGCAAAAAACCCCACAATGTCCCGTACCCGCATCCAGTCCGCCAGGTAGGTGCGCTCCGGCAGGTAAGCCACGTGCGCCTTGGTCTCGGTTCCCGGACGGTAACCGTTGATGAACACGTCCCCCGCCGTGGGGGTCAAAAGGCCGCTTATCGTTTTAAGAAGGGTGCTTTTTCCGGAACCGTTGGGCCCCAGCAGTCCTACGATCCGGCCTCGTTCCAGGGTCAGATCCACTGCGTTAAGCGCCTGAACCGCGCCAAATATCTTACTCAGCTGACAGCACTGAAGGATGGGCGGCCGCATCTCCGGTGCGGGAAAGGATTGCTGTAAATCGACCATTTTGACTGCTCCTCCCTGGTTGGCGGTTGGACAGACGAACTGCAGACCTTCGCCTCCGGGTTCCACCCGCGTCTTGGCTCCCGGTCATCCGCTCCGGGATCTTTCTCCCGGACGGCGGCATAAATCTGCCCGGGAACAGTATCCGTCCCTCTTGTCTGCTCTAAATAACGAATCAAACACAGAAAACATTACAAAAATACAAATTTTTACAAATTTTTTGTCAGATTTTACGATTTCAGGGTTCTTTTTGAATCCTCCTTTGGAGCAAAAATAGCCCTCATGCACGGGGAACCCGGATTCATCTGCCTGCCTTTTCTATTCGACCGCCGGGGCGGCAGCCTGACTGTCCCCTCTCTTCCCCCCCGTCTGCTCCGCATCCTGCCAAACGGCCTCCACCTTTTGGCTGTCCTTGTCGTTTTGGATCTCTTGGCTGCGTCTTTGCCCGCACCGGAGATGCGGGAGCCAAATGTTCTGTTTTCCCGAAATAAGCCGGGGGTACCTGGCAGCCCGGCCCCTTAACCAGTGGTGCCCGTCCCGCATAGTCGCTGCGGGGCGGGCACTGTCTTTAAGCAATATGCCAAAATCTGCCGATAAAAACACTCTGCAAAAGCAAATTGGTTTGGATGTATAAACTGTTTTTCTGCGGAACCCCTCAGTGAAAACCATCGACGCAGCCGAAAGTTCTCTTTGGGTACCACGAAAAGCCGACGCAAAAGAGACTGGGGTATGGTCTGATACATAAGTCCATCCCCCACTGCTCCCAGGCTGCCGGGTTGAGGGTTGGTTATGGCTCCAGATCGGGCATGAGGATGGCTGCGATGATATAAACCCAAAAGCCCGCACTGTAACACAGCGTCAGAGCTACCCACAAAATCCTTACCAGTGTGACATCTATGCCAAAATACCGTGCTACCCCATTGCAGACGCCGCAAAGAACGCGTCCTTCCCGGATCCGGTACAATTTACGCTCCATTCTGTTCTCTCCTTTCTCCGCTTACGGTTCGATCTCAATTTCCACCGTGCCCATTCCGCAGGTCACATCAAAGCTGTTTGCCGCTCCTGTCTGGCGGGAAAAGCTGTTTTCCATTCCTTCGCTTTGCCACCCCGGCAGAGAAACTTTTCCCATCTCTACCGATACCTGATAGTCATATTCCTCCGGCCGGCCTGCAACATCCAGTTCCACCTTTCCCCCATCGCAGGCCACGGTGTACTGTCCTGTCATCCGGCCCGAAAGGTCCACGGAGCCCATGCTGGATTCCACCGTTCCTCCTGCGCAGAAAAAGCTGTCCAGTTCCAGTTCTCCCATTTCCGCCTTCAGATGAGCCGTGCGGGTATGGAGCCCTTCTCCTTCCAGGCTTCCCATCTCTACCTCCAGGTGAACTTCCTCCGCCTCAAAATCCCGGGGCAGGGTAATGGTGACCAGGGGGCGGCGGTCATCGTCAAGATAAAAGTTCTCTTTTTCTTCCAGAGGATAGCAGGAGACTGTGAGCCGGCCGTCCTCCGCTTGGCATCCGAAGGAGAAGCGGTCCAGCCGGACGGCTTCCACCCGGAATGTATCTCCCGGACGGATACGCACCTCTGCCATGGTGCAAAGAACCTCCAGAGAGGTGATATCCGTATAGGTTTGGCTGAATTGGGATCCGGACCTGCTTTCTTCACCCGAAACAGAACTGGCCTGCTCCCATCCCCAGCTTTGGAAAGGCCCGATGCGGAATTCTTTGTCCGGTCCGGGAATGAAATCCGGATTGTAGTATTGGTTCAGCTCCCGGTAGCTGCCGCCCATCATCAGGCCGGTTATGGTGAGAATCAGCCCCAGCGCTATCAGCCCTCCGGAAATGGCTGCGGCGGCTTTGCAGAATTTATTCACGCCTGTTCTCCTCCTTTCCGCCGATGAAAGGGCATCCGACAGATTCCAATGATCCAGCGGAAAACCGCAGGAACCGCTTTTACCATCAGCCACAGCAGCAGTACCAGGGCCAGCGCCCCCGCACCGGTCAGGAGCAATCCTGTGCCCAGGCCCAGAACGCCCACACCGGGAGCCGCTGCCACAGCGCCCATGCTGCATACAAAAATCAGGATCCCGCCCACAGCCACGGCTCCCGCCGCCACTGCCAAGCCAGCCACACAAGCCACTGCCGCCACCAGCAGTCCCATCACCGTCGCCAAAGCCGCCACCAGCACCGGCACCCAAAGCCAGCAGGTAAGCACAGCAACCAGCACCCAGATCCAGGTCCTGCTTTTGGAGACGGCGGGCTGACCGGGAGCCGCGGCAGGCTGTCCGACGGCGCCTGAACTCTGGGCAGCGCCGCCCGGCCTCCAGCCAGGGTTGTTCTGTGCGTATTCCCGGATAATGCTTTCCGCCACTGTCCGGGGATCTCCCAATTCCTCCACGATCCGGGATTCGTTTTCCGGTCCCGCATCGTCAAAGTATTCGTCATAATATTTAAGGGCGGACACCCGCTCCTCAGGGGGAAGGGGCAGCAGCTGCTCCGCCAGGCGGTACATGAATTCTTTTCTGGTCATGGCATGGTTCCTCCGTAAAAAACGCCGTCAAGCCGGCTCTTGTAGTTCTCCCATTCCTTCCGGTAAATATCCAGCTGCATCCGGCCCTTGTCGGTAATCTGGTAATAGCGCCGGTTGCGCCCGGCAAAGGCCTGGTCGTACACCTCCAGATATTCTTCCCGTTGGAGCCGGCGCAGCACGGGATAGAGGGTGGATTCCGAAATATCCATTACCGCCCGGATGTCCTGGGTGATCTTGTAGCCATAGGTCCCCTCCCGGGCCACCACCGAAAGGACGATGGCGTCCATCAGGGCCGCGTTGGGGCTGAAGATCATGTTGTCACGCTCCCTTCTCCTTCCTGTCTGCCAATACTTATTTATGACATTATTGTTTTTACAACGATATTATATTTTATATAATATTATCTGTCAATCAGTAAATTGCAAACTTTTTGTGACATTCCGCTCCCGTCCTTCTTTTTGGCCTTCTTCGCGTTGACTTTCCCAGGCCCTTTGGGGTAATATAAGGGGCATAAGCCCCGGTTGCTCCGGGTGCAAAAGGATATAATCAAAGGTGGTTCTGACGTGAATACATGATATATCGTGGTCCCCTGCTATAACGAAGAGGAGGTCCTTCCCGAAACTTCCCGGCGTCTGCGGGAAAAAATGACCTCCCTGATGGATCGGGGGCTGATCTCTGAGGAAAGTCGGGTGCTGCTGGTCAACGACGGTTCCCGGGACCGCACCTGGGAAATGATCTGCCAGCTGCATCAGGAGGATCCGCTTTTTGAGGGTCTCAAGCTGGCCCGGAACCGCGGACACCAGAACGCCCTGCTGGCAGGCCTCATGACCGCCAAGGACCGTGCGGACGCGGTGATCTCCATGGACGCGGACCTGCAGGATGACATTGACGCGGTGGACCGTTTCTGGGAGGAATTCCAGACAAACGGCTGCGACATCGTTTACGGCGTGCGCAACTCCCGGGAAACCGATACCTTTTTTAAGCGGACCACCGCCCAGGCATTTTACCGCCTGATGAACCTGATGGGGGCGGAAACGGTCTACAATCATGCCGATTACCGGCTGATGAGCCGCCGCGCTCTGGAGGGACTGGCCCAGTTTGGAGAAGTGAATCTTTTCCTCCGGGGCGTGGTTCCCATGATCGGCTATAAGACCGCTGTGGTGGAATACAGCCGGGGCAAGCGTTTTGCCGGGGAATCCAAATACCCCCTGTCCAAGATGCTCAATTTCGCCCTGGACGGCATTACTTCCCTGTCGGTCAAGCCCATCCGTTTCATCACCCTGCTGGGGGTACTGATTTTTATGGTAAGCCTGGGTATGCTGATTTATTTCCTGGCCAGCCATTTTCTGGGCCGGACGGTGCCGGGCTGGACCTCCATGATCGTATCCATCTGGGCCATCGGCGGCCTGCAGCTGCTGGCCATTGGTGTCATTGGAGAATATCTGGGCAAAATCTATCTGGAAAGCAAGCACCGTCCCCGGTATATCATTGAAGAATACCTTCACAGCTGATGACATCTTCAACCCCGGGGAGCATACCCATATAGTACATGAGATTTGATGAACCGGAGGAAATGCCATGTCACAACTGAAAGAACTCTCTCCCCTGGAACTGCGGGAAAATCCTTTCCAGCTTATCGGAAAAGAGTGGGCCCTCATTACCGCCGAAAAAGAAGGGAAGGTCAACACCATGACTGCCAGCTGGGGCGGCATGGGTGTCCTGTGGAAGAAAAATGTTGTTTTTGTCTTTGTGCGCCATGCCCGTCACACTTTCGGCTTCATGGAGGCCGCGGATACCTTTTCCCTCACTTTCTTTCCCGAGGAATACCGAAAAACCCTGGCCTACTGTGGGTCAGTATCCGGCCGGGACGAGGATAAGATAGCCGCTTCCGGCCTCACGGTCCTCCGCCATCAGGGGACCCCCTACTTTGAGGAGGCCCGTCTGGTCCTTCTCTGCCGCAAGCTGTACGCCCAGGATCTGGATCCCGACCGGTTTGTGGACCGGGAAATCCTTCCCGCTTGCTACGGGGATGAAGATTATCACCGGGTCTATGTGGGAGAAATTCTGACGGCCCTTTCCCGGGAAGAATAGCGGCTTCACACATCGGGAAGCTGCACACGGATCATAAAAAGCAGCATCGGAGCTTCGCCCGGTTTCAGAAGCCCATTTTACCTTCTGCTTTCTGAAGATACTGACTGAAACATAAAAAAACAGCATCCTTTTTCGGCGTTTTACACGCCAAAGGGTGCTGTTTTTCCTTTTAGGCTGTTTGGTTGTTTTTTCATGGTCGGGTTTTACAGCCACTCTGCCAGGTCCTGGACCGTGCGGAGCAGCTCCCGCCGCTGCCGCCAGTCCGGGAGATACCGCTCCACCAGCTCCCAAAACCGGGCTGAGTGGTCGTGATGCCGGGTATGGGCCAGTTCATGGATCACCACATATTCCACTGCGGGCAGAGGTGCAGCAGCCAGCCGCCAGCTGTAGCAGATCCGATTCTCTCCGGAGCAGCTGCCCCACCGGGTCCGCGCTCCGGTAATCCGGACCCCCGCGGCGGCAAGTCCGGTGCGGGCGCTCCAGGCGGCTGTGATCTGGGGAAGCTGTTTTGCCGCTTCTTCCCGGAAAAGGGTTTCCATCCAGACTTTCCGCGCTGCCTCTTCTCCCGGCGGCAGCAGGATCTCCCCGGCCGCCAACCGGGGGGCTGCCGCGTTTTCTTCCGTCCGCACCGTCAGTTCCTGCCCCCAGACCGGCACCTGCACGCCGTCTGCCAGGGTAAAGGCTTCCTGCCGGGATACTTTTTGCTGCTGAAGGGCAAGATGCTCCCGGATCCATTTCTCCCGGGAGCAAACCACTTCTTCCAGAAAGACATCCGGCGTCCGGTAGGGCGCCCTTACCTCCACCCTTCCCTCACGGGTGATATGGATGGCCACGGTCCGCCGGGAAGAGCGGATCACTGTATAAGGGATCCCTTCGCAGACCCCATTGCCCCGGGCGGTCATGGAGTGCTCCGGCGGCCGGGCTTTTCCGCCTCTGCCGGCGCTGCTCCATGCTCCAGGAACCGCTGATTCTCCTCTTCATGGCGAAGAATCAATTCCTGTGGGGCGCGGCCCCTGAGAAGGCCCATCAGCAGGGGCCCCAGAGCTCCCGCCGCATCGTTATAGCCCTGGATCATATGGCTCACAATGGAATCCCGGGTCAGATCCAGCGTTCCTGCCCCCTTTACCAGTTCCAGCGGCCGGGAAGGATACAGATGGATGAACTGCGCTTTTCCCGGGAACCGGGAGGTATCCACCCGGTCATCATGGCTGAGGTAGACGATAAGGATATAATCGCAGGATTCTTTTTCCAGAGGGCGGAGGGGGATCTTGTCGGAATTGTCCCGAGGGGCGTAGGGGGGTACGATCCCCCCGTCGCAGTAGGTTTTTCCCTCAAATTCTACCGGCGGGAACACCACCGGAATGGCGGAAGACGCCAGGGTCAGGGTGATAATTTCCTCCCGGGTACGCCCATTCAGGCGGAAATAAGCCGGCTCCATGGCTTCCATATCGTAGGCACAGGCATATAAGGGCGCGCGGAAGCGGCGCACCTTCTCAAAATCAATAAACTCCTCCAGCACCTGGCGGATGCCGGTCTGGGAGAAGGGGGAAAGCTGGCTGCGGGCGATCAGTTCTCCCAGGTTGCGCACCGGCTCCCCATCCCGCAGTTCCCGGATGAGATCCATCAGCTTTCGTTTGGGGGCGTCCTCATCCCGGGCCAAAAATCGCCCATAGCTTACCTGGCCCCATACCTGATCCCAAAGCGCCTTGTCCTCCATGGCAAACAGCACGGCGTTAAGGGCTCCTATGGAACTGCCTGAAACCGCCGCCACCTGGGACATGAGATCCAGGTCCGCCAGCGCCCGGAAAACGCCTGCCTGGTAGGCGCCCTTGGCCCCGCCGCCGGACAGGACCAGTCCCAGCCTGCCCAGAGGGGCATATCCCGGTGGGATGACACTCCAGGCCGCTGTACTTTTTACCACATCCGTTCCGGTACCCCGGCTCATGCCTGCTGCTCCATCAGGCGGGTCAGGCTGTCAGCAGCCTCCTTCCAACCCGGAGACCGCTTGCCGCTGCCCTGGGCGAAGGTGGCCGATCCGCCGCCCTTGCCTCCCCAGAGGCCGTTGGCCGCCTGGCACAGGTTCCGGCAGTCCAGGCCGCCCTGTGTGCTGCCCAACAGATAACCCACCCGTTCTCCATCGGCGTAAATGACCGCCGCGGTGGTTTTTTCTCCTGCTTCCAGCAGGCTGGTAAGAAGCATTTTGGCTTCCTTGGCGTCAATATCCTCCTGAACGGTGCAAAGCACCCGGATGTCTTTTGTGGCGGCGGAAGCATCCAGGATCTCCCTGGCCCGGGCTGCCATCAGCTGGGCGGAACGCGCCCGCAGCTGGCTCCGCAGCTGGGCTGCCTCTTCCTTCAGGTTGCGCACCGCCGCAAAAATCCCTTCCTCCTTGGTGGAAAGGTCGGCGCCGATGGCAGTGATCTGCCGGTGCTTGGCCTGATAATCCCGCAGGGCCCGGCCGCCGCAGACAAATTCCAGTCGGACGCCGCCCTTATGGCTCTCCTGGCGCAGCACCTTAATGGGCCCCACCTGACCGGAGGCGGAGGCATGGGTACCGCAGCAGGTGCAGACGTCGCCGTCTTCCACCTGGATGATTCGAAGCATTCCGGCCACTTTTTCGGTCTTTTTCCGCATTTCCAGGTCATCCAGATCATCATCCCGCCGCCAGAAAGCACGGATGGGGTGATCCTCCCAGACAATCTGGTTGGCAAAATTCTCCGACGCCTCCAGCTCCTCGGGAGTAAGGGCCCGGGTCAGGTCAATGGTGACCACTTCCCGGCCCAGGTGAAACCCAATATTGCCCACGCCGAATTTTTTCCAGATGGCGTAGGAAAAAATATGCTCGCCGGTATGCTGCTGGATATGGTCCAGACGGCGCTCCCAGTCGATGACAGCCTGAACTTCCGCGCCTTCTTCCAGCGGAGAGGCACACCGGTGCCAGACTTCTCCTTCTTTTTCGTACACGTATTCCACCGGCACTTCTCCCAAAAATCCGGTATCGCTGGGCTGGCCGCCGCCCTCCGGGAAAAAGACCGTCTGGTCCAGGGCCACCGCCCATTTCTCACCGTCGGCAACACACCGGGTCACTCTGGCCTGGCAGCTTTTGAGGAAAGAATCCTCCTCATACAATTTTTTGACAGACATCTATGGTTCCTCCTTTAGGATCGCTTCTTACTGGGGCATCTTTTTCCCCGCTTGGGAGATTTTCCGCTCCGTATCTTCCGCCAGGGTCCGGCGGAGCTGCGCCATGGCCGGGGATACCTGCGCTTCCTCCTGTCCATAGACGCGGTTGAGCTCGTACTCCAGCGGGGACCAGCTTTCCAGCGGCGCTTCATTGTGAGACAGCACGGCTTCCAGCTTGTCAATCGCCTTGAACAACCGGGCTTCGGCGGTAGACTGAGCCTTCATTTCCGCAAAAAGCTCCCGCATTCGGCCGGCCAACGGTTCTTCCAGCCCCGCCAGAAGCTCCTCCACGGCCTGTTCTTCCGTGGCTTCGTTTTCCCCTGTTTTGAGGAAGCTGGGGATATCTCCGGTGACAGCCTCCCCCAGATCGTGGATCAGGCACATGCGGATCACCCGGTCCATGTCCAGTTCCGGGTGGTCCGGAGCCACCAGCAGGGCCATCAGTGCGGCCCGCCAGCAATGCTCCGCCACGCTCTCCGGCCTTCCGGTGGAGGTCACGCAGTGGCGGGTGTTGCATTTAAGCCGCTCGGCCCGGCCCAGAAAATCGATCAGCCTGCGCGTATCCAACAAAATTCTCCTCCCTGTGGGTATAAAATCCGCTCTTTGCACTATATCACACCCTGAGGCATTGCGCAACCGTATCCGGTGTGGTAAACTTAAAAACATTCCATCCAGCTTTAACGCTTTAACTTGTTTGCAATCACGGGATCAAAAGGAGGTCTGTCAAGGTATGAGAGCTGTTATTACTGTCATTGGCAAGGATATGGTGGGGATTCTGGCCCAGGTGGCCGGCGCATGCGCCAAATCCAACGCCAACGTCATCGAGGTCACCCAGTCGGTTCTTCAGGATATGTTCGCCATGATCATGCTGGTGGATGTGTCCGGGCTTAATACGGAGTTTGGCCAGTTTGCGGCATCGGTCAACCAGATCGGCGCCGACCTGGGGCTGGCCACCCATGTGATGCACGAGGATCTCTTCAATTCTATGCACCGCATCTGATCCGGCGATCCACTCACAACATCATCTCGGAGGGAATTTTCTTCATGCTTGAAACAAAGGATATCCTGGAAACGATCCATATGATCCAGGACCAGTGTCTGGATGTACGCACCATCACCATGGGCATCTCCCTGCTGGACTGCGCCGGCAGCGACACCCGGGTGGTTGCCGACCGGATCTATGACAAAATCTGCCGGTACGCCCGGGATCTGGTCAAAACCGGCGAGGACATCGAGGCGGAATATGGCATCCCCATTATCAACAAACGGATCTCGGTGACCCCCATTTCCCTGCTGCTGGCCTCCTGCGGCGGAGACCCGGTCACCCTGGCTCTGGCCCTGCAGCGGGCTGCCAACACGGTAGGAGTCAATTTTATCGGCGGCTATTCCGCTCTGGTCCAGAAAGGCTTTGCCCCCGGTGAACTGGAGCTGATCCGCTCTATTCCCGAAGCTCTGAGCCGCACGGAAAACATCTGCGCCTCGGTCAACGTAGGCTCCACCAAGGCGGGGATCAATATGGACGCCGTAGCCATGATGGGACAAATCGTCCGGCAATGTTCCGAACTGACCCAGGACCGGGAATGCATCGGCGCAGCCAAGCTGGTGGTCCTCTGCAACGCGCCCGACGACAATCCCTTTATGGCCGGAGCCTTCCACGGCGTGGGCGAAGGGGATTGTGTCATCAACGTAGGGGTCAGCGGTCCCGGCGTGGTGCGGGCAGCCCTGGCAAAATGTCCCGACTGCTCCATCAGCGAGATTGCGGACGTGGTCAAACGCACCGCCTTCAAGATCACCCGCATGGGGCAGCTGGTGGGTACGCAAGCTTCTCAGCGGCTGGGGGTACCCTTCGGCATTGTGGATCTGTCTCTGGCGCCCACTCCTGCCGTGGGGGACAGCGTCGCCCATATCCTGGAGGAAATGGGGCTGGAAAGCTGCGGCGCCTGCGGCACCACCGCCGCCCTTGCCCTTCTCAACGACGCGGTCAAAAAGGGCGGCGTCATGGCTTCTTCCCGGGTTGGAGGGCTTTCCGGCGCCTTCATTCCTGTTTCAGAGGATGCCGGAATGATCGCCGCCGCTCAGTGCGGCTCCCTGTCCATTGAAAAGCTGGAGGCCATGACCGCCGTCTGTTCGGTGGGTCTGGATATGATCATCATTCCGGGAGACACTCCTGCCGAGGTGATTTCGGCTATGATCGCCGACGAGGCCGCCATCGGCATGGTCAACTCCAAGACCACCGCCGTCCGGGTCATCCCTGCCATAGGCAAAAAAGAAGGAGAACAGCTGAATTTTGGCGGGCTGCTGGGCTACGGCCCGGTCATGAAGGTCAGCACCTTCTCCCCTGCCCGTTTTATCGCCCGGGGCGGCCAGATTCCCGCCCCCATGCAGAGCCTGAAAAACTGATGGGAGCTGTCTCCTGTACAGTTTCATATGCGCCAAAGGGCACAGATTTCATGGGTCTGTGTCCCCTGTACAGAACTGCAAATGGAAAGAGCGGCCGCCTGTGAAAAGGCGGCCGCTCTGTTTTGTTGTTGGATAGGGAAAGCACCGGCTCGGATGGTGGACACACCCCGCCAAAAGCATTGGTTCCAGGCGTTGAGCAAAGCGAACTGCTGACCACTGGCTGCCAGCAACAGGCAGGATGCAAGCAGCTGCCGCCTGTTTGAGGATCACAGGGCAACTGGCATCCCAAACCGGGCTGCACCTCTTTGGGCATATTCCGGCAGCAGGTCTTGATTCCGCCTGTTCCTGCCACCGGATGGGCCGGGGCATAAGCAGCTTTGGCAGCCACATGCCGGTTAAACTGAAGAGTACCAGAGACTTTCGCTGCTGGATGAAACAGGTCAAAGAACGCTTTATCCGTTGCCTGGATCGGTACATAAAAAACTTTGACAAGCCCACGCCCACGAAACGCCAAAAGCTTTCATGGGCAGTTTGGGTGGCAAGAGGGTAAAACAGTTGTTTCCTGAAGCAGAAAAATTTTGCCGGTGGGTGAAACATCTTTCAGAGATCACAAGGCAGGCGAGCCAGACAGCAGACCCTTCCCGCCTCCTGAAAGAGGCTCACCGGTATAAGGGGCCCTTACCGGACTGTTCCTGTCCCGGCTTTGCCCACCACCTTGACTCTTGGGGCACCACCGATTTACCTGCGGCGCGCCGCAAAAACAAAGGCACGCAAACCGCTGGGTCATCCCCCGGTAATGGCCTCCGGAACAGGCTCAGGAAAGGACGTAAATCCCGGAAGGATTATAATAGAAAATCCTTTCTATACCGGCTTCTTCCGCCGCCCGCACCTGATCGGCAATCTCCTGAGAACCGTAGGCCTTGTTGCTGCCCTCCGGCAAAGTAGTGGAGGTGTAGGCCTGGACCATCACTGCCAATTCCGCTTCTCCCTCCAGCACCTCTTCCGATGCTTCCAGGCCGGTTTTCACCGTAAGATAGGGGTCCAGAGCCGGATTGGAAAGAGTGAGTTGTTCCGTGGCAACTCCGGCACCGAACTGTTCCGGCTGGACGTTAATCACACCGCAGCCCGCTGCTTCCAGAATCTTGGCTGGATCGCTGCCATAGGGAACTTCGTATACTCCCGTGGTAGCCGCCAGACTGACCACCGGCCATACCTGGCAGCCTGCCGCTTCTCCCGCCTCCCGGGCTTTGGCGGCAAAGTCTGCCAGGATCCCGGATTTGTCCACCGGGCCCTGGGTCCCGTAGGTAGCCAGTTCCAGAGAGTATCCTTCGGGGAACTGCATTCCCTCCAGAATCACGGCGGGGACACCTTTTGCCCCTGCTTCCCCAATCAGCGCCAGAATATAATCCTGGGCCTGGGTACTGTTGGGATTGAGCCACGGCTTTCCTCCCGCAGCCTGGGAGTTGTCGATCCAGTTGATGTTGCTGTCCATATACTTCACCGCCGCGTCATACATGATGGCGGTGGACGTGCGGTCCCGGAAAGCCCACAGCCGCCCCACCGGCGTCAGGCCCGCCGCCTTGATGGCGGTTACAGCCGCTTCCAGATCATAGGCTCCGGCTCCCTGAGCCAGGTTGTCAGCCACAATCTCCAGGCTGCTTTGATAGAGTACGATCCCCTCGGGGCTTTTCAGGTCAAAAACCACACCCTGGATTCCCTGGGCTTTCAGTTCCTCCAGACGTGCCGATAAACCAGTGGGGTCTGCCAGCAGGGCCGTGGGCAGATAAGCCATTGTCCCGGGCAGCCCCTCCTGGGAACTGCCGGGCTCTTCCGGTAGCTGGGAGGATGAAGGCTCCTCCGGAGGATTTTCTTCTCCCGGGGTCTGGGACGGAGAAGAGGGCTCCGCGGGTGACAGCTGAGGAAGTTCAAAGCCCGTAACAAAATTGTACACCGGTTCATACAGAAACCAGCCGACCAATCCGGCTGCTGCCACAGCAGCCAGAGTCAGCAGCGCCTTTTTCAGGTTTTGCTTTTTCTTATGCTGCCGGTCGTACCCGTAGCGCTTGATCTTAAAATCCTTTGCCATAGCCCTCGGCCTCCTTTCTGTATCTGCTGCCGGCTGTCACAGTGCCAGCTGATGGCCCAGGGCGCCAAACAGCGCCAGGGACACCAGGCCAAAGTACAGCAGCGCAATGGGCGCTCCCCGCATGGCTTCGGGGATTTTGCGCAGTTCAATGCAGCTGCGCATGGATCTGGAAAGTACCATGGCCCCCAAATAACCCACTCCGGAAAACAGGCCGTACACCAGACTTTCGGGAAGGGAGTAGGTCCCCATCCCCACGATCAGCATCACCGCCATGGGGATAAAGCCGAAGGCCAGCAGAGGATGCAGAAACAGGGGTTTCTGCTGCAGCGCCGGCACTTTGGCCCACATAAGCAAAAACAGGAACAGCAGGACTGCATAGACCAGCAAATATACCGGAGGCCGAAGGTGTGCCGCCAGGGGGTAAACCGATTCAATGAGGAACTTCCCCAGCCAGGCAGAAAAAGCCGCCGCAGTGGAAAGGCCGGTGACAGCCGCCAGGGTAGCCGCCACTCTCCGGCGGGAAAACGCGTCAAAATCCAGCTCTCCCCAGCCAACAGCCCGGGCAAAAAGCAGGTTCTCCGTCAGGGCGGCGGCTGCCGCCACCCCCAAAAGCTTGAATAAAATCTCCATCTGGGATCCCGGCCTCCTATTCTTCGGACATATGGCGGCGGATGTAGGCCAGCCGCATCACATACTGAGCAAAAGCCAGCAGCAGGCCTGTAAGGATCAGCCCGAAAAAGGGCGTTCTGGCTCCCGCCAGGGTATAGCCTATCCCCATGGAAACACCCCAGAGCTGGCCGTAAGCCAGAATCTCCCGCACTGCGGAAAGGGAAAGGGCGCACAGGGTGAACACCGCCCCATACCGCAGCGCCTGCAGCGCGGCCGTACCCGGGGAGCGCACCGGTTTGCCCCGCACCACCGCGGCCACAATACCGAAGGCCGCCGTCAGGTGAAGATAGATTCCCAGGGAGTCGGTGATCTCCGGGGCGATGATCCGGATGACATAGGTGGACAGGGATGCCAGGATCAGGGAGACGAAAGTACAAATCAGCGCCGTGATCCAGGCCGAAAGATTCAGTTTCTCCCGCAGGACAAAGCAGAGCACCGCCGCCGGGATCAGCACCAAAAATGCAACCAGCGAAATGGCTGCGCCGTTTTTGAGGGTGGTACAGACCACCGACAGAAACGGGATGGCCGCCGCAAAGCCAGCCAGGGATTCCCGGCCGGCAGAATCGGTTACGGTGCCCCGGTCACTGTACCGCGTCGATTTCTGCCCGTTCCGCAGCGAGATCGCTTTTTTGCTGCCGTCTTCCATACTTTGCCCTCCTTTTTGCTGTAATATACCGCTCCACGGCGCTGTCCAGCGCCGGGACCAGCGCGTTGCCCATGAGCAGGGCAAAGGGGATGGTCATTTCATATCCGCCGTACCACTGGAAAAGCATCACCAGCAGGGCGCTTACAAAGGCGTATATTGCTTTGGCCCCGGCCCTTCTGGGAGTCGTGACCGGATCGGTAAAGAGGAACACTGCCGCAAACAGGAGCGGCGTTCCGGTAAGCTCATAAAAAACCGAATAAAGGGGATCGGCGGGGACCCGGGGAAATACCGCCGCCCAGGCTGCCGCCGTAGCCAGAAAAATCAGGGGCTGCTGCAGCCGTACCGTGCCTCTGACACAAAGATACAGCATGCAGGCGGCAATGACCAGAATATTGGTGGTTCCCATGGGCCCGGGCACCAGCCCCAGCACCATAGAGGTCACATCATAAGGGGGGACGCCGCCCATTTTCAGGGTAGCTGCGGTGCTGCCCAAAAGCCGTTCCGTGGCCGTCCCCGTCAGTGCCAGAGGCGCAAACGGCCCGGGATAGGCAAACAGCTTCCCGCTCCAGCAGACGATGACAAAGGCCAGCCCTCCGGCAGCAGGATTAAACACGTTGCTTCCCAATCCGCCAAAGGCTTGCTTGACCACACAGATGGCAAAAATACCGGCGGTGACCACCACCGCATAGTCCACGGATGCAGGCAGCAGTAGAGGAATGATCATACCGGTAACGACCGGGGAAAAATCCACCCGGTTTACCGCCCGGCCCCGCCAAAGGGTACACAGGATATCGGCGCTCCAGCAAACCCCCGCCGAAAGAGCGCCCAGCGCCACCGCTCTCAGCCCGTAATAGAACCAGGCGATGACATAGACCGCCGCCAGAGATATGACCGCATCCCCCATGACCGTCTTGTTGCTGACGCTGCTGCGGATATGGGGGGCAATACGGGGTGTCAGCTTCATGACGTCTCACCTTTCTTCCTTTTAAGGCTGGAGATGGCTGCCGCCAGATTCAGCTTGGCAGGGCAGCGGTAGCTGCAGCACATGCATTCGATGCAGTTCTGATAATCCATATTCTGCAGCAGGTCGCCTCTTCCCATTTCCATGGCCCGGTAGATCAGCATGGGGTTCAGGTCGGCAGGGCAGGCCTCGGCACAAAGGCCGCAGCTGATGCACAGGTACTGCTTGTCCCGCTCGTCCTCCCGGAACGCCAGCACCGCCCGGGTCGTGGCCGTGATCCGGGTCTGGTCCGTATCTTCCACCGATTCTCCCGTCATGGAGCCGCCCACCACGATCCGGGTGGGGTTTTCGCTGAGTCCGCAGCGGTCCAGCACATCGGTGACGGTCATTCCCATGCTCACCTCCAGGTTGCAGGGGCCCGCCACGCAGTTGCCGCTGACGGTAATGAATACTGTCGTCTGAAGGATGCCTTCACATACCGCGCGGTACAGGTGGATCAGGGCGCAAGCGCCGATGAGCATGGTTTTGCGGCCTTCATTTTCCGTATAAGGGCCGTCCGGCCGGATCTCCGCCGGATAGACTCCGCCGATCTTGCGTACCTGGAAGCCTTCCACCGTCCGGGGGATCCGCAGTTCCAGATCGGCAATGTTCCGGTAGACCAGGATGGTTACTTCCTGAGCGCCGGTAGCCTTCTGGGCCAGCCGCATTCCTCCTGCGCAGGCCTGCTTCATGTGCAGCAGGGGCCCCAGCTGGCTGGAAATATACGGCTCATCGTCCACCGCATCCACCTGAATATCCATTCCCGCCTTGCGGCAGACGGTCAGTTTCTTGTACAGGGGCAGCCCGTCCCGCTCGTCTACGATCCGGGCCATCCGGGCCACCCGGATGATTTCGTCCCCGTCAATCTCCTCCGGCCCTGTCACTGGCTCCCAATCAGGAATCTCCTGCCGGCGGGCGGTGCTGGAAAGCAGACGGATCTCCCGGGAAAGGGCAGGTTCCTTGTTCTGCTCCATCAGGACGCCCTTACTGCCTTGAAAGATCCTGAGGAAGCCGTTTTTCTTTTTTAACTCCATAGGCTGTTGGTTCTCCTTCCCGCTTTGGGGGTCTGGAACATGGACCGCTCAGGCCCCGGCACAGGCGGCGCGGATTGCTTCCATCTCCGCCCTGTAATCCTCTTTTCCGAAAATAGCGGAGCCTGCCACCATGCAGCCGGCTCCCGCACGGGCGCAGAGAGGGGCCGTTTCCCGCCCGATTCCTCCGTCCACCTGGATGGTGAGACGATCCAGTCCCAGCTGCCGGGCCCGGGCTGCAACGGTCTCGATTTTGGGGCACATATCCTGACGGAATTTCTGTCCGCCGAAGCCTGGCACCACAGTCATCACCAGCAGCAGGTCCAGCTGCTCCAGATAAGGGAGCACCGCTTCCGCCGGCGTATCGGGGCTAAGGGCAAGGCCCGGCCGCATCCCCAGGCTCCGGATCCTGCGGATGGTTTCCTCCGGATCCCCCTGGACCTCCACATGAAAGGTGATTCCGTCCGCCCCCGCCCGGGCCAGATCCTCCAGATACCGCTGAGGTTCCGAAATCATGATATGCACATCCAAAAACAAACCGGTAACCTTGCGGATGGCGGCGATGACCGGCATCCCAAAAGAAATATTGGGTACAAAATGTCCGTCCATCACATCCAGATGGAGCATATCGGCTCCCGCAGCCTCCACAGCCCGGACATCCCGCTCCAGGTTGGCAAAATCGGCGGCCAGCACCGAGGGAGAGATGGAAATCATAAGGTCACGACTCCTTTTCACGGCAAAATGCAAAAACGCAAAATACTCCATGATGATACTTTGCTTATTTTAGCACGAAATTCCGCACCAGGTCAATGAACATGGTGTGAACTCCCCCGGGGGAGGCTGTTGCAGACCCCGGTTTCTGTTTTTATCTTCGGTCGCTGTTCCGGGAAAATCCCGGCTGTTTTCCGGCTGGATCTCTCCCCGGGGCCTTGCCCGGTCCCGCTCCCACACAAGAATTTGTTTGTGGCAGACAGGGAAAATATGCTATAATCGGGATGGAAATTTTCCTGATTTTTATGACTGATTGGATATGGAGGGATCCTGATGCTCACCAGTACCTTTGAGAAACTGGGCGTTTCCGCCTCGCTTCTGGGCTTCGGATGCATGCGCTTTCCCCGGCAGCCGGGAAAGGATACTGCCGACCCGGTGCGTTCCGCCCAACTGATTCACAGAGCCATGGAGGCGGGGATCACCTACTATGATACCGCCTACGTATATGGCGGAGGGGATTCGGAGCGGACTCTGGCCGCCGCCCTGGCCGGCTATCCCCGGGAAAGCTATCTTCTGGCCAACAAGCTCCCTATCTGGCTGCTGAAAAAGGCTGAGGACCGGGAGCGGATTTTCAAACAGTCACTGGAACGATGCCAAACCGATTATTTTGATTTTTACCTGGCCCATTCTCTGGATCGGGAGACCATTCCGGTGCTGCAAAAGCTGGATATTCCCGGCTTTATGGAAGAAAAGCGCCGGGAAGGGCGCATCCGCTTTGCCGGCTTTTCCTTCCACGACACGCCGGAGCATCTCCGCACAATCCTGGAAATGCATCCCTGGGATTTCTGCCAGCTTCAGATCAATTATGCCGACTGGGTGCTGGACCGGGCCCGGGAGCTGTATGAGCTGACGGTGGAATATGGCGTGCCCTGCATCGTCATGGAGCCGGTTCGGGGCGGATTCCTGGCAGCGCCTCCGGAGGCTGCCGCCCGGGTTCTGCGCCAGGGAGATTCCGGTCGTTCTCCGGCCAGCTGGGCTCTGCGCTTTGCCGCCAGCCTTCCCAATGTACGGGTGGTCCTCAGCGGCATGAGCGCACCGGACCAGCTGGAGGATAATCTGAACACCTTTTCCGATCCGGGGCTGAAGCTGTCTCCCGAGGAAGAAAAGATGGTGCTGGCCGCCGGCGAAGCCCTCCGGGGCAGCGAAGGGATCCCCTGCACCGGCTGCCGTTACTGTGACGGCTGTCCACGCGGCATCGATATCCCCGGTATTTTTGCCGACTATAACAAAGCGGTGATCTTTGGGGACAAAAACGGCCGCTGTGCCCAGGACTATCAGGACTTTATTCTGGCAGAAGGCCGGGGTGCCGACCGCTGTGTGGAATGCGGCGCCTGCATGACCGCCTGCCCGCAGCGGCTGGAGATTCCCGCCCTGCTGCAGAAAGCCCACAAGGCGCTGACAAAAAAGTAGCCCTTCCTTTGAGAATCTGGAGAGGGGCGAAATTCCTGTCCCCTGTCGGGGCGGATGGGGTATGGATACGGAACGGAGGAACCATTTTGCTGACAGTACAAATTATTGCTGTGGGAAAGCTGAAAGAATCCTGGCTCCGGGAAGCTATGGCGGAATATGGCAAGCGGCTGGGTGCTTTCTGCCGGTTTACTGTCACCGAAGTGGAGGAATACCGACTGCCGGAAGACCCCTCCCCCGCTCAGATCCACAAAGGACTGGAGGAAGAAGGACGGGAAATCCTGCGCCATGTGGGGAAAAGCCCTCTTGTGGCCCTTTGCATCGAAGGCAAACAGAGACCCTCTCAGGGGCTGGCGCAGCTGCTGGAGGAAGTGCAGCAGCGGGACAGCAGCATCTGCTTTGTCATCGGCGGCAGCTACGGCCTTTCAGACGCAGTAAAGGATGCCGCTTTTTTGCGGCTGTCCATGTCCCAGATGACCTTTCCGCACCAGCTGGCCCGGGTGATGCTGGCAGAGCAGATTTATCGCGCTTTCTCCATCAGTCGGGGCGGCAAGTACCACAAATAAGGATCAAAACAGCCAAAGAGACCTGACGCAGGACAGACTGCCGAAAAATCTCATCAGCCCGGCGCTGTGTTTTCCTGAGATTTTCTCCCCCCAAATTGCGGCTGTGATGCTCTGTTTCAAGCATCCCGGATATGTTTTGAGGCAGCGCCCCACGATTCTAATGGCTGTTGGTTTCAGGAGTTTTGGGGGAAATGACTGAAAATCTCCGGCTAAACCGGGGCTACTGAAAAATCCCCCCTTGTATCAATTTCCCTGCAATCCGTGCAGGGAAATTGCGTAAGAAGAAATCTTTTCCCCTGCGGCAAAATTGCTGTTATTTTTTTGCTTCACCCCACCCCTGGTTCTAAAGCTTCCCCCCGCTCTCCCCGGCAGAGCTGGGGAATCCCGTGGTGCCAAAGCATGTAATTGAAAAAGAGGCTGACAGAAAACAGCCTCGCCGAAAAACACGCAAAAATCGGCCCCCAAAGAAATCTACAGCGGATTCTTTGGAGGGCCGATTTTTGTTGGCTGCTTCTGATTTTTGCACAAATTTCCATTGCATGTTGCATCAGTCTCTTTTGCAATGATTCAGGAATGTTTGAATGCAGCCGGCCATTCAGCCCCGCAGTCTGGATGGTGTGCCGCTGCCCCGGTGCTTTTGCTGATCCGGAGTCCACCCCGGCAAGCAAGAAAATTTCGGCAGGGCCCCTTGGGTCCCGCAGAATGGCAAGTCCACTTTTCCGGTGGCCGGCTCCGGGGAATGGCTTTCTTCGTGCAGCCCCTCATTTCCAAAGCCAGACTTCCTCCGCAGGGCCGCTGCCATCCAGTCACTTCTCTGCCTCTCCAAACCAGTACGGCATCCGCCTGCTTCCGGAGGAAGCTTTCCCGCTTTTCCATTTCCGGGTTCCGGCTCCGTGCCGGGAAGGCTTTTTTGCCCTCCTTTTTCTGCATGAGGCGATCGTTTATAATTCTGAAAGGTCCGGGCGCCAGTACTTCCTGTCCAGATCCCGAAACTGAATTGCTTCCGCGATATGGTCCGCCCCAATCTGGCGGCTGTGGTCCAGATCCGCAATGGTGCGGGAGACCTTCAGCAGCCGGTCATAAGAACGTCCGGAAAGGCCCATTTTGTCATAGGCTGCCCGGAGCAGGGCATCGGCATCGGGTGTGAGGACGCAGTGCTTCCGAAGCAGATCCGGAGAGAGATGGGCATTGCAGGAAACGCCGCTGCCGGCGTATCTGTCCCGTTGGACCCGGCGGGCCTCTTCCACCCGTGCACGGATCACTGCCGAAGGCTCTCCCCTGCGGGAATCAGCCATTTCTTCATATTTTACCGGCGGCACCTCCACCTGAAGGTCCAGACGGTCCAGCAGCGGCCCGCTTACCCGTCCCAGATAAAGTCCGATCTTGGTGGAAGAGCAGCGGCACGGACGGGTGGGGTGCCCAAAGTATCCGCAGGGGCAAGGGTTCATGGCAGCTACCAGCATAAAGGAGCTGGGGTAACAGACCCGGTTCCCGGCCCGGGAAAGGGTAATGGTGCCGTCCTCCATGGGTTGGCGCAGGATCTCGGTAACTGCCTTGGGAAATTCCGGAAGCTCGTCCAGAAAAAGCACGCCGTTATGCGCCAGAGAGATCTCGCCCGGACGGGGAGGATTCCCGCCTCCCGTCAGGCCCGCAGGGGAGGCTGTATGGTGGGGCGCCCGAAATGGCCGACGGTTCAGGAGGGCTCCACCGGAGGGCAGCAGCCCGGCTACTGAATGGATCCGGGTAGTTTCCAGCGCTTCCTGAAAGTTCATCTCGGGAAGGATAGAGGGAAGCCGTTTGGCCAGCATACTTTTGCCGGTCCCGGGCGGCCCGATCAGGAGGATGTTGTGTCCTCCCGCCGCCGCAATCTCCAGCGCCCGTTTGGCATTCTCCTGCCCCTGCACCTGGGCAAAATCAGGGAGCGGCGGGGGCGCAGGGCTGTCCGGTACGCCGGAGAAAGGTTTCATCGTCCGCCGTCCAAGTAGCACTTCTATCAGTTCTCCGGCTGAACGCACCGGGTATATCTCCAGGCCTTCCACCACCGCCGCTTCGGCGGCGTTCCCCTCCGGGACGAATAGCTGGACGATCCCCGCTTCCCGTGCCGCCAGGGCCATGGAAAGCGCGCCCCGCACCTCCCGGACCCGCCCATCCAGAGCCAATTCTCCCACAAAAGCCTTATCTTTGAGGGGAAGCTCCAGCGTCTCCGAAGCGCACAGCAGCCCCAGCAGAATGGGCAGGTCATAAAGAGAACCGAATTTGGGGGTGTCCGCGGGAGCCAGGTTTACCACCGTCTGCCGGGCAGGCATCTCAAATCCCAGGTTGCCCATGGCCGCCCGCACCCGCTCCCGGGATTCCCGGACGGCTGCGTCGGGCAGGCCCACGATTTCCAGCTTGGGCAGTCCGCGACGGCAGCTTACCTCCACAGTGATGGTATATCCCTCAATGCCCGAAAGGCCCAGGGATGATACGGCACAGTACATAAAAGGATCCCTCCCGTATATTTGAGTCTTTTCCCAGGCAGCAGCGTCCGGCGGCCGGGAACACAAAAGGGTCGCAATTTTTCCGGTATGGCGCCGGCTTCCCCCATCTCCATCGCCGGGCAATCAGGTCCCGCTGCTTCCAAAAATTCCGAAATCGCAGGTAACACGGGCATCAGAGAGAAATCCGGGCCTACAACCCACTCCTCTTCCTTTCCGCCATGGAAGAGGAGGCCGGGACTTCTTTTTCAAAGTTCCTGGGGGAAAATCCCTGTCCCCAACGCCGGCTGCAGCGGACGCAAGGGACAGCTACAGCAACTGCTCCCTCATCGTCCCCGCTTTTGCAAATGTGCCGTCTGTTCCCCGGCGCATCTATTTCCTTTGTGGCAGGCAGATTTTCTGCATAATTGTTTTTATTATAGCCTTTGGAAAGGGATTTTGCAACGAAGCCTTTCCTCTCCTGCCGCAACCGGTCGAAGCGATTGACAAGGGGCCGGGCGTAGGGTATGATGATGCCATAGGATGGGATTTTGTGCCGTTTGGCAGCCCCTCCCACGCCGCGGGGAGACCCACGGATGCAACCCAAGGAATGAAGGAGCGGATATCATGGATGTTATGCAGGCATACCGGAACTGGCTGGCTGCCCCCCTGGCCGACGAAGACCTGACCCGGGAACTCCAGGAGATCTCCGGACAGGAGAAAGAGATTTTTGACCGGTTCTATACCGATCTGGACTTCGGCACTGCCGGGCTCCGAGGCGTCCTGGGCGCCGGCACCAACCGGATGAACATTTACACCGTGGGCCGCGCCACCCAGGGCCTGGCCGATACCCTCAAGGCCCGGTACGAGACGCCTACCGCAGCTGTGGCATACGACAGCCGCATCAATTCGGAGCGGTTTGCCCGGGAAACCGCCTCCGTTCTGGCCGCCAACGGCATCAAAACCTATATTTATGGAGAGCTGATGCCCACTCCCGCCCTTAGCTATGCGGTACGCCAGCTTCATTGCTCTGCCGGCGTCAACATTACCGCCAGCCACAACCCCGCCAAGTACAACGGCTACAAGGCCTACGATGAAACCGGCTGCCAGCTGGGTCCCGACGTGGCCGCTGCAGTCATGGAAAACATCCGCAAAACGGATATTTTTCAGGACGTCCGCCGCATCCCCTTTGAAGAAGGTCTGCGTACCGGGATGATCGAGATTATCGGAGAGGACCTGATCCATTCCTTCATCGACCGGGTTCTGGAGGAGCAGGTAAATCCCGGCCTCTGCCGTAAGGCAGGGCTGCGTCTGGTGTATACCCCTCTCAACGGCGCGGGCCGCCGGTGTGTGCTGGAGGTTCTGGACCGTATCGGCATCACCGACATCACCGTGGTACCGGAGCAGGAGTGGCCCGACGGCAATTTCCCCACCTGCCCCTACCCCAACCCCGAAATCACCGAAGCATTGGCCCTGGGGCTTAAGCTGGCGGAAGAAAAGCAGGCCGACCTGCTGCTGGCCACCGACCCTGACTGTGACCGGGTGGGCGCGGCAGTCCTTCAGGACGGTAAGCCCCGGCTTATCTCCGGAAATGAGATGGGCGTGCTGCTGCTGGATTACATTGCCAGGTCCCGGATCGCCTCCGGCCGGATGCCCCGGAACCCCGTGGCGGTCAAAAGTATCGTCACTACCACCATGGCTTCGGCGGTGGCCGCTGAGTACGGCATCGAAATGCGCAATGTTCTTACGGGCTTCAAATTTATCGGCGAGCAGATCGCCCTTCTGGAAAAGGCGGGAGAGGCAGACCGGTATATTCTGGGATTTGAGGAGAGCTATGGCTACCTTTCCGGCGGCTACGTCCGTGATAAGGACGCGGTGGACGCCTCTATGCTCATCTGTGAAATGGCTGCCTGGTATAAGGAGCAGGGCAAGACGTTGGGCCAGGCCATGGACGACTTGTATGCCCGGATGGGCCGGTACCTGAACAAGGTGGACAGCTATACCTTTGAAGGAGCCGACGGAATGGCCCGGATGCAGGAGATCCTTACCTCCCTTCGGCAGAATCCTCCCTCCGCTCTGGCGGGACGGGCGGTGGAAAATATCACCGATTACAAAACCGCCAAATGGTCGGTGGGCGGCGCTCCCATGCCTTCCTCCAATGTGCTGGAATACAGTCTGGGCGAGGCGGGCAGCATCATTGTCCGTCCCTCCGGTACCGAGCCCAAGCTGAAGGTATACTATTCTTTGAAGGCTGCGGACCTGGACGCTGCCCAGGCTCTGCTGGCCGCCGCACAGTCCGATGTAGCCAGGAAGCTGGGGGTCTGAGGCTTTTCTCCCCTGCCGGGCCGGCAAAAGAAGCGGCTGGCTCCCGAAGAACCGCAAGTCCAGACCTGCCTGTATCCTTCCGGCTGCTGTACCATCGGATGATGTACCCCGGCCGGGCATAAGGCTGTTTCCCCGGGTGGCAGGCTTACAGCAGAAATTTCCGTTCATGTTCCATTCAGCCGGGAACCTGAGGGGACTCTGTAACAGCTTTCTGCCGTCAACGCAGGAGCTGCTAAGAAATCTGTCGCCTTCATTCCTCCCCCACCATCTGCCATGGGTCTTCGCGGGCCGGTAAAAGGTCCTGTCCTGAGAAAAAAGGGGGGTCTCTTCCTCTGCTGGCTTTATACCTGAAGCGAAAGTTCTTTTATACGCTTTGGCCGTGGGGAATCAAAATCATCAGCCGCAGTTCCCCTGTTTACAGGAAAAACGGAACACATAAAACGTTTTGTTTTCAGCCGTATACGATGTTCGGGCCTTATCCATTTTGCCAAAAGAACTGCCATGGATTTTTTCCTGAATAATCCGGTGTTTCCTGAAGAAAAAGCTTGCTTTTGAGACAAGGCTGTGGTATGATACTGCTGTTACGATTTGAGCCGATGCCCAATTACATCGGCAGTCAGAAATCGAGAGAGGTGAAAAATATGAAAGACGGGATTCATCCCAATTATGGACCTGCGGTGATCCGGTGCGCTTGTGGTGAGGTTATTGAGACCCGCTCCACCAAGCCTGAGATCCGCGTGGAAATCTGCTCCAAGTGCCATCCGTTCTTCACCGGCAAGCAGAAGCTGGTGGACACCGGCGGACGTGTGGACCGGTTCAACAAGCGCTTCAACAGAGGTTAAGTTCATACTTGATCAAAACGGGCGGTGCAAGGCTTTGCACCGCCTTTCTGTGCTCTGTTAAAAATTCAGGCACTATTCACAAACAGGTCGATTTTTTATGCTACAATTCCACTGAGTTCCAGAGACGAGGTGAGCCTCTTGTCCCAATACCGGACCATTGCCGGCCCCGCCCGGGCCGAATTTACCGAGCGCAAATCCCGCTTTATCGGGCAGATCGCTCCGGTTTCCTCGGAGGAGGAGGCCGTGGCCTTCATCAGCGGCATACGGGAGCAGCATCGGGAAGCCACCCACAATTGCTATGCCTACATCCTGCGGGAGGGGCAGAAAAGCCGCTTTTCTGACGATGGAGAACCTTCCGGCACCGCCGGGCGTCCGATTCTGGAGGTTCTGCAGCGGGAAGGGCTCACCGATGTGGCGGTGGTGGTGACCCGGTACTTCGGCGGGATCCTGCTGGGGGCGGGCGGGCTGGTCCGCGCCTATGCCCAGGGCGCCAAGGAAGCGGTGGATGCCGCTGTTCCCCGCCTGATGTGCCCGGCTGTTCTCTTCCGTCTGGAGATCCCCTATGACCTGTACGGGAAGGTCACCTATATTCTTCCCAAGTATCACATCGTTACCCGGGATTCGGACTTTGGAGCGGAAGTCTCTCTTACTTTGCTGATCCGCGGTGAGCTGCTGGCCCCCTTTGCCAAGGAACTGGAGGAGCTTTCCGCCGGCGCAGCCTTTCCTCATGTTCTGGACGAGCTGTATGCCGATTTTCAGGGTGTATAGCCTTTGTTCCCAGTTTATTTTCCCAGGAGGTTGCCCCATGGAGCATATCCCCAAGAAAAAATGGAAAAAGCCGGTAGTCACAGCCCTCTGCCTGGTGGCTGCGGCCAGCATCGCTGTCATCGCCAATGTCCTGGCAGGCGAGGCCCGTACGCTGCGCCAGCAGCAGGAGCTGGATCAGCTTTACCATTCCGGCAGTTCCGCTTCCGGCAGCGAAGAATGGGATCCCTCTCAGGAGGACCAGGGGTTTCTTAACACCCAGTTTGAAGAGCTGTACCGGATCAATCCCGATATTGTAGGCTGGATCAGCATTGCCGACAAGACCCTTTCGGCTCCCGTGGTCCAGCGGGACAATACATATTACCTCACCCATGATTTTTACGGCAAGGAGGATCCTCACGGCGCCATCTTCCTGGACGAGCGCAACCATACAGACCCCAACGATGACAGCCTGGTGATTTACGGTCACAATATGCGCAGCACCATGTTCAATGTTCTGGCCAGCTTTCAGGATCCGGAGTTTGTGACGGAAAACCCTCTCATCACCTTCGATACCCTGTATGGGAACGGCCAGTATGTGGTGGTTTCCGTTTTCCTGGCCAACACGCTGGAGGCCAACGGGGACGTGTATCCTTACCATAATATGGTGTCCTTCCAGACCTTTGAGGAAAAGGAAGAATATGTGGCTCAATTCCTGAAGCGGTCCCTGGTCATTACCTCGGCGGATGTTACCGCCCGGGACGATCTGCTGACTCTTTCCACCTGCGGGTATGACTTTGAAGGAGAGCGGATCGTGGTGGTGGCGCGGAAGCTGCGGGAAGACGAAACGGCCCAGCAGTTTGAAGACTATACCGCTACCAAGAATCCGGATCCCCTGATGCCCGAGATCTGGGAAAAACTGTACGGCTGATTGCAACCCGGGATGACTCCTGTTCCCCAGGGGCGTCCCGGGCCCTTTTTCGCCCGAAAATTTTCTCCTCCGGGGTCGAAAGGAGAAATTTGCAAGAAAATCCAGGGCGAAGAGAAGGAGTTTTTCCTTTTCCGCCGTATATTCTTATTGAGCGATGAACATATTAGGGGGGAGCCTATGGAAAACCGTACCATCCGTCAGCAGATCCAGGATGCGGAGCGGCGGGAGCTTTCGCCCCGGGCCTGCCTGTCCGCCGACACCGCCGGACGGCAGCACCTTATGGAGGAATGTCCCCTGCGCACGCCCTTTCAGCGGGACCGGGACCGGATCATCCATTGCAATTCCTATCGCCGGCTGATGCACAAGACCCAGGTCTTTCTCTTCCCCCAGGGGGATCACTACCGTACCCGCCTGACCCACACCCTGGAGGTGAGCCAGATCGCCCGCACCATCGCCCGGGGCCTCCGTCTCAACGAGGACCTGACCGAGGCCATCGCCATGGGCCACGACCTGGGCCATACTCCCTTCGGACACGCCGGCGAATTTGCCCTGCGGGATGTCAGCCCCTTCTATTTTCGCCACAGTGAGCAGAGCCTGCGGGTGGTGGAACTGCTGGAACGGGACGGCAAGGGCCTCAACCTTACTGCGGAAGTGCGGGACGGTATCCTCTGCCACTCGGACGGCATGCCCTGGGCCAAAACCTGGGAGGGCCGGGTGGTGCGGTACGCCGACAAGATCGCCTATATCAACCATGACATTGAGGACGCCATCCGGGGGGGCATCCTTACGGAAAACGATATCCCCTGGCAGGCCCGGTACCGGCTGGGCCAGGGAAAATCCCAGCGGATCACTTCCCTGGTGGCCTCTCTGATAGAAAACAGCCGGGAGGACGTGACCATGGACCCGGAGACTGCCGCCCAGTACGATCATCTCAAAGCGTTTCTTTTTGAGGCTGTGTACAAGAACCCCATGGCCAAGGGGGAGGAGGGCAAGGCCAAGGACATCGTCCGCAAGCTGTACGAGGTTCTGGTAAAGGACCCGGACAAGCTGCCCCGGGATTACCAGGAGATCCGGGAGCGGGAGGGGGCCGAGCGGGCCGCCTGCGACTACATCTCCGGCATGAGCGACCGCTATTGCGTAGCGGTATTTGAAGATTTCTTTATCCCCAAGCCCTGGGGAATGTGACCATATGCCCGGTGTGGGAAAGGAGGGACCGCCATGCTGCCGGAAAGCTTTCTGAATGAACTGAAATACCGCTGTGATGTGGAACAGATCATCGGCAGCTATGTGCAGCTGCGCCGGAGGGGCCGCAACCTCACCGGCCTGTGTCCCTTTCACTCCGAAAAGACCCCCTCCTTTACCGTCTATCCGGAAAATCAGTCCTTCTACTGCTTCGGATGCGGAGCGGGGGGAGACATTGTCACCTTTATCCGCCGCATCGAAAACCTGGACTATATGGAAGCCATCCGTTTCCTGGCCGACCGGGTGGGGATGCAGGTTCCGGAAAACGATCTGGATGACGGCGCGCACCGGCTCCGGATGCGGATCCTGGAAATCAACCGGGAATCAGCCCGCTTCTTTCACAAAGCCCTGATGTCCGAGGCAGGACGGGAGGCACGGGCCTACCTCATCGGCCGGGGACTGGGAAAGCCCATTATCGTCCGCTTTGGCATCGGGTATGCCCCCCCGGGATGGCAAAACCTTACCGATCACCTGACCCGGCTGGGATATACGCCGGACGAACTGGTAGCGGCGGGAGTTGCCAACCGGGGCCGCAGCGGCGGCTGTTACGACGTTTTCCGCAACCGGGTCATCTTCCCCATCATTGACCTGCGGGGCGGGGTCATCGGCTTTGGCGGCCGCCGTCTCAACGATGCCGACAATCCCAAATATGTCAACACCGGGGAAAACCCGGTTTATAAGAAAGGGCGGAACCTTTACGCCCTGAATTTTGCCAAAAACACCAAACGCCAGGAGCTTCTTCTGGCCGAGGGATATATGGATGTGGTAGCCATCCATCAGGGCGGCTTCGACAATGCCATCGCCGGCCTGGGTACCGCCCTTACCAGCGACCAGGCCAGACTCATATCCGGGTACACCCAATCGGTGGTCCTCTGCTATGACTCGGATGAGGCCGGCCAGAAAGCCACCCGCAAAGCCGTCCGGCTTTTTGACGAGGTGGGGGTCCGCACCCGGATCCTCACCATCACCGGGGCCAAGGACCCGGATGAATTTATCAAAAAATTCGGCTCTGACCGCTTCCAGCTGCTGATCCAGGGAAGCAGCAGTGCCGCCGAATTTGAGATCGCCAAGCTCCGCAGCCAGCACGACCTGGAAACCGCAGAGGGCCGGGTGGCTTTCCTCCAGGGTTTTGTACGGCTGATGGCGGCCACTCCCAGCCCCATTGAGCGGGAGGTTTATATCAGCAAGATCTGCCGGGAGCTGCAGATCGATAAACAGGCCGTGAGCGTCCAGCTGGAAGCGGCGCTGAAAAAGCGTCAGCGGAACGACCAGCAGCGGCAGGACCGGGAGCTGGGCACCTTTGCGGCCCAAAGCCCCTCGGCCCGGACGGACTTTGAAAAGCAGCGGCATCCCCGGGAAGTGCTGGCGGAGGAGGGCCTGATTGCCTATCTGCTGCGCAGCCCTGACAAAGCCGGCTGGCTGGCCTCCCAGGTGGAACCCCGGCAGCTGGTGTCCCCGGTGGACCGGGATATTTACGCCGCTCTTCTGCAGCGTCTGCTGGCGGGCCAGGATGCGGACATGATGGTCCTGAGCGCCCAGCTGGACGAGGAGCGGATGCGCAAACTGTCGGAGATCCTTTCCCGGCAGGACAGCGTGGCGGTGGGAGACGACGCGGCCCGGGACTACATCCGGGTCCTGACCGCCGCGGAAAAAGCAAAAACCATCGAAGAAGCCGGCAAATTACAGGATGAGGAATGGAAACGATACATAGCCTCTCTGAATGCCGGCAAAAAATAGGAGGAGTCGTATTTTGGGAGCACAAGACAAAAAATCTGTTATCCGTGACCTGCTGGAGTTGGGAAAATCCAAGGGAAAGCTGACCACCAAGGAGATCAATGACGCTCTGGAGGAGCTGGACTTTGACGTCGAACAGGTGGATAAGCTGTACGATACCTTTGAAGCCAATAATATTGAAATCGTGGAGGACTTTGCCGCCGAGGTGGCCGCCGCCACCGACAAGGAGGAAGACCTGGAAAGCGTCCTGTATGCCGAGGGTATCAATATTGACGACCCTGTCAAGGTGTACCTGAAGGAAATTGGCCGGGTGCCCCTTCTCAGCGCCGACGAGGAAGTGGAGCTGGCGGTACGGATGGCCCAGGGAGACGAAGCCGCCCGCAAGCGCCTGTCCGAGGCCAACCTCCGCCTGGTGGTGAGCATTGCCAAGCGGTATGTAGGCCGGGGCATGCAGTTCCTGGACCTGATCCAGGAGGGCAATCTGGGCCTGATCAAAGCGGTGGAAAAATTTGACCACACCAAGGGATTCAAGTTCTCCACCTATGCTACCTGGTGGATCCGCCAGGCTATTACCCGGGCCATTGCAGACCAGGCCCGAACCATCCGTATCCCCGTCCACATGGTGGAAACCATCAATAAGGTGAAAAAGGTGAACAGCCTGTTGCTGCATAAAAACGGCCATGAGCCTTCCAGCGAGCAGATCGCCGCCGAGCTGGATATGCCGGTGGATAAGGTGCGGGAAATCATGCGGGTGGCCCAGGAGCCGGTTTCCCTGGAAACCCCCATCGGCGAAGAGGAAGACAGCCATCTGGGAGATTTTATTCCTGACGACGACGCTCCCGCCCCTTCGGATGTCGCTTCCCATACCCTGCTGCGGGAGCAGTTGGGAGAGGTTCTGTCCACCCTGACCCCCCGGGAGGAAAAAGTGCTGAAGCTGCGCTTTGGCCTGGAGGACGGCCGCAGCCGTACACTGGAGGAAGTGGGCAAGGAATTCAACGTCACCCGTGAACGGATCCGCCAAATTGAAGCCAAAGCCCTGCGGAAGCTCCGTCATCCCAGCCGCAGCAAGCGCCTGAAGGACTTTTTGGAATAAGCTTTTTCCAAATTCTCCTGTTTCCTTGACAAAGTTCCCGGGCCGGGATATACTGGAGAAGTAAATAATACTTTCCCGGTATACAATGGGAGGCAGCTATGCACATCACACTGGAGTCGGACTATGCAGTCCGGATCGTCTATTGCCTGGCCAAAAACCCGATCCGTATGGACGCCAAAAAAATTTCGGAAGAGACCGGAGTCACTCTCCGTTTTTCCCTGAAAATCCTGCGCAAACTGGTGGCCGGCGGCCTGGTCCGTTCTTACAAGGGCACCAAGGGCGGATATGAGTTGGGGCGTCCCGCGGAAGAAATTTCTCTGGCGGATGTTATTGAAAATGTGGAGGGACCTTACGCCCTGGCCCGATGCGTGGGAGAACAGGATTATCAGTGCAACCGCGGGACTGGTTCTTCCTCCTGCGGCAGCTGCAAATTCCATCATATCTATTCCGATATTTCCCGGATGGTCCGGGAGCGGCTCAGCAGCGTCAAGTTCTCTCAGCTGACAAAAGAAAACTAACGCCTTTCCGGCAACTGCTTGCAGTTGCCGGCTTTTTTATTATATAGGAAGTCCCGGAATTTCGGAAAAGGCCCGCCAATCCCTGAGACACCGAAAAGCTCCGGGTAGAGCGCAGAAAGGAAACCTGCCGATAAGCGAATGAAAAAGATACAGCCATGGAAAGGAATCTGGTCCACAGCAGCCGGTATAATCGCAGATGGCATATGCCGCAGGGCCCCGGATGGACCGATAGTTCCTATTAACCGGCAGGCCAAAGATCTGTTGTAAAGCCGAACAGCGGCAGCTATTATCATCACCAGATCCCCGCTTTATATAGTTGTCTCATTCTTGTCTTTCTGCAAATTCTGAACAAATTTTAAACTCTTTTCCCTTCTGGTTGACAGACTGCCGTCATGGGCATATAGTATTCTCGCAAATAGTTTTGACCAAAACTAAAATAAGAACGGAGGCCTGACCGTGTGACCAGAGAAGAACTGGATGCCGTGCTGGTGGCTCACTGCCGGGGTACAATGTATCATTTTCATCACATGCTGGAGGAAACCTTTGACGTCTTTGGCCTGACGCCGCCTCAGGGCGCCGTGCTGGGGGCGCTGCACCAGCAGGGAGAATGTCCCCTTACCGAACTGAGCCAGCAGCTCCACGTTACCAAAGGAGCCTTATCCACCCTCTGCAAGCGGATGGAGGCCCAAGGGTTGATCACCCGCCGCCGAAGCAAAGAGGATGAACGATTCGTTTATATCAGTATCACCCCCAAAAGCCGGCAGATCCTCCGGATCCTGGCGGAACTGCGGCAGGAGTTCTACGCCACCCGCCAGGACTGGGTAGACGAGCGGTCCGGCGAAGAAATCACCCAGGGGATGCGTTGGCTGGAAGGCTACGCCGAAAAAACCGCCGATGAATTTTTACAGCTTTTAAAAGAAAAAAAATCTGAAGTCCAGAAAGCCTTATCCAGAGAGGAGTATCCGCAATGAACCACACCCATTTGAAACAAACCGCCGCCCTGCTGCTGGCTGCCAGTCTGACCCTGACGGCAGCAGGCTGCGGACAGCAACAGGCTGTTCCCGCCGCCGCACAGGAGGAGAGTGCCGGGATCGCCGTATCTGTCCAGACTCCTCAGCAGAGCACTCTGGAAACCAAAACCTCCTTTATCGGCACCGTTCAGCCGGATGAAATCGTCAGCATCTTTGCCGAGCTTCCCGCCACGGTAGAGGAGATTTATTTTCAGCCGGGAGACCAGGTAAAAAAAGGCGATCTGCTATTTGAACTGGATGACAAGGATGTCATGACCTCTGTCAAAACCGCCCAGGCCGCCTACCGCAGCGCTGCCGCCCAGGTAGACCAGATGACGGGCAGCTCTTACAAAAACACCCTGCAGCAGCTGGACACCGCTTATGACAACGCCTACGAAAACTATAAAGAAGCGGACGACGCGGCTGATGATGCCGAAGCAGCCTACAAGGCTGCCAAAGAGGCCTATGAATCCGCTCTGGAGGGAGGCCTGGTGCCGGGCGGCAGCAGCATCGATGAACTGTTTGGGGCCATGCAGCGTGCTCAGGCATCCGCTTCCGCCGCCCGGGCCATGGCGGACCAGATGGAGACCCTTTATCAAAATGCCCGCAAGTCCTACAACATCAACGCGGAGCAGGGATATGTGGAGCTGACAGAGGTTGCCGCCGCCACCCTGAATCAGGCACAGGTAGGGCTGGACGCAGCCATGGACCAACTGGAAAACTGCAAGGTCCGCTCCCCCATTGACGGTGTGGTGGAAAGCGTCTCCCTCAGCAAGCTGAACATGGCTTCTACCACCTCCCCCGCCTTTGTCATCTCCAATAAAAACGTTTTGATGGTCACCTTCGGCGTTTCTTCTTCCGCAGTTTTTTCCATGAAGCCCGGCGATCCTGTAACCGTGGAGAAAGGCCAAAGCACTTACAACGGTACCATTACGGAAGTAAGCACCATGGCCAGCGCCCAAAATGGGCTGTTCACTGTCAAAGCGGTACTGGAAACCTCGGATGCTCAGCTTCTTACCGGGGTCAGCGTCAAGGTGACCGCCGCCACCGACAAGGCTGAGAATGCCATGGTACTGCCGCAAAATGCCGTTTATTACGATGACGGCAAGCCCTATGTCTACATTCTGGAGGAAGGGGCCGCCCGCCAGGTATACATAGAGACCGGCGTCTCCAATGCCGAGGAGGTGCAGGTTACCTCCGGCCTTTCCCTGGACGATCAGGTCATTACCTCCTGGCATCCCAACCTTACAGATGGCACCCCGGTCGTGATCGCGCAGTAACAGGAGGGAAAGGCTTTGAATCTGACAAAACTTACCATGCGCCGGCCGGTGTCGGTGTTTATTATCCTGTTGGCGCTCATCGTCTTTGGCCTGCAGGCCATTATGGGTGCTCCTCTGGAACTGATTCCTCCCATGGAGATGCCCATGATGATCATTTCCACCACCTATCCCGGGGCAGGTCCGGAAGAGGTGGAGGAACTGGTCACCAGTGTGATGGAGAGCGCAGCCTCCACCCTGTCGGGCGTGGAGGACGTCCAGTCCGTCTCCCAGGAAAACATGTCCATGATTCTGCTGCAGCTTTCCTACGGCACCAACATGGATCTGGCCCGGATGGATCTGCAGAAAAAGGTGGATATGTATAAATCCGGACTGCCCGACGGAGCGTCGGATCCGGTAATCATCGAAATGTCCATGGACGCGGTGCCGGATATTACCCTTTCCGTACAGGCCACCGGCGATGTCGACCTGCTGAATTATGTCCAGGATACCATCGTTCCTGAGTTTGAAAAGCTGGGGAGCGTGGCGTCGGTGGATGTTTCCGGCGGCCAGAAGGATTACATCAGCGTCCGGCTCCGGGAAGACCAAATGGATCAGTATGGTCTGGATATGTCCACCATTGCCAACTATATTGCCTCAGCGGACTTTTCCATGCCCGCAGGCAGCGCCACCCGTGGGGATTCCCAGCTTAATATCCGGGGAGGCGTTACCGTCAATTCCACCCAGGCCCTGCGGGACCTGCCCCTGATGCTTCCTTCCGGCGGCGTGATTCATCTGTCTGACGTGGCTGATGTTTATGAAGCTACCGAACCGGCAGATTCCATCAGCCGCTACAACGGAGAAGATACCGTCTCCATCAGCGTTACCAAACGCCAGAGCGCCGGCACCGTCAATGTCTGCCGGGACGTGCGGGCAGTGGTCCAGCAGATCAACCAGCAGGGAATGGGCGTGGACATCTCGGTGGTCAGCGACAGCAGCGAGCAGATTATGAGCTCTGTCTGGACGGTGGTCCAGACCCTGCTGCTGGGTATTGTGCTGTCCATGGTGGTGCTGTTCCTCTTCTTTGGCGAATGGCGCTCTTCCATTATCGTGGGTAGCTCCATGCCCATTTCGGTGATGGCGACCCTGATCCTGATGAACGGTATGGGATTCTCCTTTAATATCATCTCCCTGGGCGGCCTGGTCATCGGCGTGGGCATGATGGTGGATAACTCCATCGTCGTGCTGGAAAGCTGCTTCCGCCATCGTTCCCAGCGGCTCAGCTATCAGGAGGCTGCTCTGGAGGGTACCCGGGTGGTCACCAGCTCCATCATCGCCTCTACCCTTACCACGGTGGTAGTTTTCCTGCCCATTTCCATCATGCAGGGCCTCACCGGACAGCTTTTCAAGCAGCTGGGCTTTACCATCATTTTCTCTCTTACCGCTTCCCTGATTTCGGCTCTGACCCTGGTGCCGCTGATGTTCCTGCGGGTAGCCCCCAGAGAAAAGGAAGATATCCCCATGACCCGCCTGCTCAACAAGGTGGGCGAAAAATACGGCCGGTTCCTGAAAAAGACCTTCCGGCGCAAGTGGCTGGTGGTGCTTACTTCGGTACTGCTGCTGATCATCTCTTTTGTCTGCCTGGCTTTTGTGGACATGGAACTGATTCCTTCCATAGACCAGGGCGTCGTACAGATCTCGGTGGAAACCCGGCCCGGCCTTAAACTGGAGAAGGTGGACGCCATTGCTTCCGACCTGGAGGAAATGATCGCCGCCCATCCGGATGTAGAGCGTTTCTCTGTCAGCGGCTCCGGCGGCAGCATCAGCGCCACCGCTTATCTGAAGGGCGACCGTGAGATGACCACCGACCAGGTGGTGGACCAGTGGCGGCAGGAAACGGCAAACACCATAGACTATACCGTTACGGTCAGTTCCTTCAATATGGCGGACGCCATGTCCGGCGGCGGCGATGTGTCCATTACCCTCCAGAGCACCGACCGGGAGGATCTGGAAATTGCCGCCCGGCAAGTGGTGGAAATGATGCGCCAAAGCCCCTCCATTATCCAGGCTTCTTCCACTCTTACCGACGGCAATCCCCAGGCGGAGATTGTCATTGACCCCATCAAGGCAAATGCCGCTGGCCTGATGCCCGCTCAGGTGATGAGCTCCCTCAGCAGTATCATGGACGGCAAAACCGCCACTTCCATCCGTCAGAACGGGCATGACTACGACGTAAAGGTAGAGTACCCTCAGGGCCGGTTTGAAACGGTGGAAGACCTGGCCGGCATCACCATTGCCACCCCCATGGGGACTCAGGTGCCGCTGCTGGATATTGCGGAAATCCGTTATACCAATGCCCCGCAGTCTATTATGAAGCTGAACAACCAGTACATGGTCACCATTACCGCCCAGCCTGCCACTGCCGCCAAGCTTACCGCCAGCGCGGAAATGACCAAGGCCATTGAGGCCATGGATCTGCCTGAAAGCGTCGGCTTCCTTCAGGGCTATGCCACCCAGGCCATGAACGAGGAGTTCTCCGCCATGGGCAGCGCCATCATATCGGCGGTATTTCTGGTGTTCATGGTGATGGCCATGCAGTTTGAATCGGTAAAATTTTCTCTGGTGGTCATGGTCTGTATCCCCTTCTCTCTCATTGGCTCCTTTGGGCTGTTGGCCCTTACCGGCGTTACCCTCAGCATGCCCTCCCTGATGGGCGTCCTGATGCTGGTGGGCATCGTAATCAATAACGGTATCCTCTTCATCGACACCACCAACCAGCTGCGCAGCAGCATGGATCAGGAAACCGCTCTTATTTATGCCGGCAAGACCCGAATGCGACCCATCCTCATGACCACCCTTACCACCGTCCTCTCCATGGTGCCCATGTCTCTGGGCATCGGCGACGGCTCCGAGATCATGCAGGGCATGGCAGTAGTCATCATCGGCGGCTTGTGCGCCTCCACCCTCTTGACCCTGCTGCTTCTGCCCACCTTCTATCTGCTGGTCAATAAGCCGCGGAAGAAGAAGCGTAAAGGCAGAGGGCTTTTCCGCCGGGAAGAGGAATTCCAGCCCCGGCCCGAGGACAATGTGGGAATGGATTTCGGCACCTATGACAATACCTTTGTGGAAATGCCGGACCCTCCTCCCGCACAGCCTGACCAGCCCTCCCCCCAGTTGCCGTAACTTGTCTTTCGGCTTCCCAAAGCTGACCCGAAGGGCTGAATGTGTTCAGGTTCTTCATGAAGCGTCAAAACTCCTGTTTCCCGCTCTGCTGTTGACGGACCGGAGGACAGAAAATCGGCGCTCCGGCAACTGCTTTGCACTATCAAATTCTTTAACATGACACTTTCCTTGACACTCGGGGCCGGGGTCTCCTGACCTTACGTGTACGCTCCGGTCCCTCGCTCTGGGAGCAATCATTGCCAAAAGTCCCTCCCGCCGCCGGCGGGAGGGACTTTTGCGTACTGCTGAAATAATTCATCCGCTGTTTCTTTTATTTTTGATCCGTGGCGGGGCACAAGCGTTTTTTCCGGGGCAAAAGTTCCCATTTGTCCGCGCTGCCCGTTCTATCGTTTTAAGCACTGCAGAAAATTCTGCCGCCCACCATTGCCCGCCACCCGCAAACGGACAAGGTCACTCCTGTAGGATTTTCAGGGTATGGGCCTCGGACCATAGTTGATTTGTTCTGGCACCTGAGCCAAGGCTTTTTCCTTTTCTGTCATTGCACAGGCGATCTTTTGATTGCACCAGGCAGCCCGGCCCTATCCATGGGATAAGCTTTGTCCATCTGTTTGGGCATGGCCTTTCTGACTTTTATAAAGTTGAAAAAACTTGTCTGGTATATCGTTCAGCATCTTCTGAATGGTCTTTTTTCTTTACCTCTTCCATCTTTGCCTGGCTGCCGCATAATCATAGCAACCAGCGGTACCGGCAGTTTACGCAGTCCCCCCGTTTTTTCAGCCGAACCGATAAAACCGTTGAGAATCCTTCTATTATATATACCACTAAATTATGGGGGGATGCACCTCCCGTTCTGCTTGTCATATCTTACTCTTTGCCCATTGGATTCTGGAACGTGTTCCCATTCCATCCTCATATTTTTCCCGGCATAGCCAAAGCTTTGGGGAGCACCGGCACAGCCGGCGGTTTTTGTCTGTAAACTAATTACAGGGCCCCACCCTTTCCGGGTGCGGCCCTGTAAAAACTCTTTGGTTTTGGCGGCAATATTACCGGCCGGGATAGTAGGTGCCAATATATTTGGCCGGATCCATAATAACGCCGTTGAGACGGATCTCCAGATGGAGATGGTTGCCGGTAGCGTTGCCGGTACGTCCCACATAACCAATGATCTGTCCCTGCTCCACATAGGTGCCCGACGCCACCACTACGGTGCTCATATGGGCGTACCGGGAGGTAAAGCCATCCATATGGTTCAGATCCACCCGCTTGCCGTAGGGCCAGATAGAAATGTTGCTGGCATAGGTGACATAGCCTGCCCGGCAGGCCCGGACTATGGTTCCGGCATTGGCGGCGATATCTGTGCCGGTGTGGCCGTAATAACCGTACAGTCCGGCGGATATGTAACCGCCGTCCACCGGCCACAGGAAGGAACCGCTGGTATCGCTTCCCGCAGGGAGATATTGCAGCAGAGGCTTGGTGCCCACCTTCAGCTTGCGGTTGACCGGTTCCTTGGTCCGTTCAACGCTGATGCGGTTTTCCGCCACCTTTTCCCCATCAATATAGGTAATATCAGCCGTCACCAGCTGCTCTCCCGGAATGCCGTTGGAAATTACCTCGGTATAGCCGGCAGGAAGCTGGTCGTTTTCCACCTTGGTATCGCCATAGGGAACATCCTCGGTATATTCCTCCCGACGGGTGACCTGGATGCCCAGAGTCAGACTGGTTTGGGAGACCAGCAGTTCTTCCCCTTCCTCCACATCAGCGTCCGGGTCCTCTTCCAGCCGTTCCTCCAGATCGGGGTTAAGCAGCACCAGCTGCTCCGTGGTGGTATCATAGGTTTCGGCTATACTCTCCAGAGTCTCCCCCTCGGCCACCACATGGGTTTCCTCGTAGGGCACGTCGGAGTCCAGATATTCTTTGATATCGTGGAGGGATTTGACCGAGCTGGTGGGGTATACGCCGCTGCGCAGGGTAATTTTTTTAACGAACTGCACCAACTCGTGCTCTTCGCCCGAGCGGTAATTGTCCAGCACCGAGTCAATATACAGCAAGAATTCGCTGCCGTCCCGGACGGCGCCCAGAAATTTGTCCTCAATGTAAATGCCGTCGGCGTTTTCAATTTCGTTTCCGGAGGCGGAGATCAGCTGGTTGGCCAGGGTTTCGGGGTCCATCAGGCTGTCCTCGCTGACAATCGCCAGGGTAAAGCCCGGACCGCTGTCCTCCGGCTCCATATATTCTTCCCCGATCAGGCGCTCCAGCACCTTGTTGCGGGCTTCGTAAAAAACATTTTCATCGGCTATATAGCCCATTACCGTGTCCTCATTGGGGTAGGTAAGACGCAGGGCAAAGGTAATATCGGAAAAATAAGTAATGGTGGCCGCCAGAATGGTGATGCCGATAATAGGCGCTATAAAGTTGGCGATACGGTTGAGCGGACGCCCCAGAGAGTGGAGGTAACTTCCAAAGACAGACAATCTGCTGCGCACCGGATGCTGCGGGTCTTCTTTCTGGGCCCTGCGCATTTCTACGCTTAAGAGAGAGGTTTTCTTGGAAATCTCCCGGAAAGGGGACAGAGACGCATCGGAAAAATCCTCCCAAAGCCGCAGCAAATGCCGGCGATGCCGCTGTGCAAAAGCGGGCACCTTTTGGGAAAGCCACTTCCAGGCGTTCTGGCTTCTGCGGCGGAAAGAGGTCCCGTCCCGCATCAGCTGGATACCAATAAAATAACACTCATTATACAGCCAGTCCCCCAAGGATGACTCATCCACCTGCAGGGAGGCATTTTTTTCTTTTTCCGGGCTTTTCAGCAGCTTCCGCCAGTCCGGGAGCTGCAGCCCGCCTGCTTTTTTCAAGCGGGCCATTGCTGTTGAAACGCTCTTCCCGGAATCTTTTTTCCCCGGCTCCTTACCGGCAGTTTTTTGAGGATCCGCTGATGATTTCTCCTCTTTTTTCTCTTTCGTGTCGGGTTTTCGGGGCACTTCCGGCCCTTTGTCCTCAGAGGGCAGATGCTCCGGAGTCCGGGATTTCTTCTCCGCTCCAGACTTCTTTGCAGAGCCGGAGGCTTCTCCCTTCACCGCAGAAGCAGAGGCCTCCGTATTTTGTGCCGGAGGTTCCGGCTTTTCGGTTTCCCGGTTTTTCTTTTCTTTTCCGGACGGCTCTTCTGCCGCCGGGCGGGGCTTCTTTTTGTAATATTTTCCCTTTCCGGAATTGCCTCCCCCGCTGAGCAGCTTGTCCAGCAACGGGGTGGATTTTTCTTCCGAAGCGGTTTGTCCCTTTTTTTCTTCCGCAGTCTTCTTTTCCGAAGCGTCCCGGGCGGAGGCCGGCGCCTGGTCTGCGTACTGCCTGAGAAGTTCCTGGTATTCCAGCTCTCCGGCAGAACGGTTCCAGCCGCGGTTTTGATCATCCTGTTTTGCCATACCGTGGCTCCTTTCCAAGGGGCGGGCTGCCAAAAAGCCCGTCCCGGCAACACAAATACATGCAATTATTATACCGTTCCGGGGAATGGATTGCAAGGCGGGGGATTTTTCCGTTTTTCGCCCCTTGCTTTCCCCTGGCGCGTCAAAGCAAGGCTATCCTTCCCCTGATTTGCAGGTACGCTTTGGTATGGGGAATAGCCTCCGCCTGTGTCTTGCTTCCATTGTACCGCATCCCCCCCTCCTGTTTGTGAACTTGATGTTAAACTCCCCTGATGTCGGGGTGAAAAAAGGTGGAAGATGGTGTGGTTTCAGGAAAAAACGGCGTTTTTTTCCCTTTTTGTTCTCAGGAGTTTCCCAGGACCGGCCTCTGGATATGGCAAAAAATGTCCCTCCCGGCAAGCGTTGATTCCATGGGTCTGCCACTTAAAATATACCGCCATGACCCCCGACCAAGCCGGAGACTTGCGTAAACCCCGGAAGGGCATCGTACCGGCAAATCTCCCAAGATGCACTGAAAGATTGCCGCTTGCATTGCCTGCCCCACAGTCCATAAACGGGCACTTAACGTATGAATTCTGCCCTTATGCCATAAAAAGATCGCTATGATTCTCTTTTCCTTCATTCCATGCTTGAAGCGAAAGCTTTTTACTTCCTCCAGCCGTGCTGGGGGGGCGTTTCGCTAAAGCATACAACAGGAAAGCGGCGTACGCCCTGTGGGCGTGCGCCGCTTTATTCTTCTTGGCTGTGGATGGCTGAAATTTTTCAGCAATCCTTTTATCTGGCCCGGGAATCAATTTCCTCCCGGATTCCGGCCAGGAATTCGTCCACAGACATGGCTCCCCGGTCGCCATCCTTGCGGGAGCGGACAGAGATGGTGCTGCTTTCAATGTCCTTGTCCCCTGCCACCAGCATATAGGGAACCTTTTCCAACTGAGCCTGACGGATCTTGTAGCCGATTTTTTCGCTCCGGGCGTCCACCTCGCAGCGGATGCCGGCATCCTCCAGCTTCTTCTGAATCTGGTAGAGATAGTCCAGATGGCGGTCCGCAATGGGCAGCAGCTTCACCTGCACGGGAGCCATCCAGGTGGGCAGCGCGCCGGCGTATTTTTCGATCAGCAGAGCCAGGGTCCGCTCGTAGCAGCCCAGAGAGGTACGGTGGATGATATAGGGGCGCTTTTTGGTGCCGTCCACATCCACATACTCCATACCGAACTTTTCGGCCAGCAGCATATCAATCTGGATGGTAATCAGGGTGTCTTCCTTGCCAAAGACATTCTTGATCTGAATATCCAGCTTGGGACCATAGAAGGCCGCCTCGTCGATGCCGATCTCATAGTTGATTCCCAAATCGTCCAGAATGGTCTTCATGACGCCCTGGGCATGCTCCCACTGCTCCGGCGTGCCTTCGTATTTGTTGTTGGGATTGGCAGGATCCCACTGGGAGAAGCGGAAGGAGCAGTCCTCCTTAAGGCCCAGGGTCTCCAGGCAGTAGTTGGCCAGTTCAAAGCAGCCGCGGAATTCCTCCTCCAACTGTTCCGGGCGGAGGATCAAATGCCCCTCGGAAATGGTAAACTGGCGGACCCGGATCAGGCCGTGCATTTCGCCCGAGTCCTCGTTGCGGAAGAGGGTGGAGGTTTCACCCAGCCGCATGGGCAGATCACGGTAGGAACGCTGCCGGTTGAGGAACACCTGATACTGGAAGGGGCAGGTCATGGGACGCAGGGCAAAGCACTCCTTGGTTTCGTCGTGGGGGTCGCCCAAAATGAACATGCCGTCCAGATAATGATCCCAGTGTCCGGAAATCTTATAAAGCTCCCGCTTGGCCATCAAGGGGGTCTTGGTCAGCAGATAGCCCCGCTTCTGTTCGGTGTCCTCGATCCACCGCTGCAGGATCTGGATAACCCGGGCACCCTTGGGCAGCAGCACCGGCAGGCCCTGGCCGATCACATCCACAGTGGTAAAGTATTCCAGTTCCCGACCCAGTTTGTTATGGTCCCGGCGCAGAGCCTCCGCCTGCCGCTCCAGGTAGGCGTCCAGTTCGCTGCGCTTGGGAAACGCGATGCCATAGATCCGGGAAAGCATTTTGTTCTTCTCGCTGCCCCGCCAGTAAGCGCCGGTGCAGGAGGTCAGCTTTACTGCCTTTACCGGAGCGGTAGAGAGCAGATGGGGACCGGCACACAGGTCGGTAAAGTCTCCCTGCCGGTAGAAGGTGATTTTCTCTCCCTTGTCCGCATGCTCCCGGATCAGCTCCTGCTTGTAGGGCTGGTCCTTCATCAGCTCCAGCGCGGCGGCGGCGTCCAGCTCAAACCGCTCCAGGGGAAGGCCTTCCTTTATAATCGCTGCCATCTCTCCTTCAATTTTTTCCAGGTCTTCGGCAGTAAAGGGAGTCTCCACATCAAAATCGTAGTAAAAGCCGTTGTCAATGGCGGGACCGATGGCAAACTTGGCCTGGGGGAAAAGGCGCATCACCGCCTGGGCCAGGATATGGGACGCAGTATGGTTGAAGGTCCAGCATCCGTCTTTGTCTTCAAAGGTGAGGATCTCCAGGGTGCAGTCCCGGTCCAGCAGGGTGCGCAGGTCCTTATGCTCGCCGTCCACCCGGGCCGAGCAGGCCGCCTTGAAAAGGCCGGCGCCCAGATCTTTTGCTACATCGGCAGCAGTGACGGGGCTTTCATATTCCCGCACCGCACCGCCTTTGAGAGTAATTTTAATCATAGCATTTTCCTCCATATCCAAAATGGTTGTTTCCTGAGCCGGACCACACCGCCGAAGCAAAACAAAAAAGACTCCGCCCTGTCGTCAGGGTGAAGTCTTGCTCCACGGTTCCACCTGAATTGCGCGCCGAAGCACGCCTCTCAAAAGGATGGTAACGCTGTCCAAAGCGGCGGGCGTTGGGCCGAAGCTTTCCGTCCGCACTCAGGAGTGGTATCCCGCTTTCCGCCCCTGCCTCCGGTTGCAGCCTCTGCCGGGGGCTCTCTGCCAGGGGAATCATGGAAAACAGGCGTCTCCGTCAGCGAGATGGTCTGTTTGACTTTCACTTTAGCACGGTATGCCGGCTTTGTCAACTCTTTTGCGACGGCACGGCCGCCTGCGGCGCACATTTTTTTCACTGCCACCCCGGATCCCCAGAACCCTTCCTTTGGGAATCCTACAAATTTCTTGACATTCTGTTCATTTCGCCTTAAAATAATATGGGTATTTGTAGTTGAATTGACCATTTACCCTCTCCTATTTTTCGTACAATTTCCATAAAAAAACCTTTGTGACCCCTGCAAAATATTTTTAGTAAAGGAGGACCAGGATCGAACCAATGAACATGAATTCAAGCGAACTGCTGCGCCTCGTTATCTGTGGCTTTGCTTCGTTTGCTGTTGGTGCTGTAATTGCCTTTTTTCTGGGCGTTAAGTATAGAATGAAAGTGGCAGAAGCAGAACTGGGCTCGGCCGAAGAAGAGGCCAAGCGCCTGGTAAGCGACGCCATCAAGACAGCGGAAAGCAAGAAAAAAGAAGCACTCATTGAGGCAAAAGACGAGATCTACCGCATGAAAAACGACGCGGAAAAGGAACTGAAGGAGCGTCGTAACGAAGCTCAACGTCTGGAGCGCCGTCTCCAGCAAAAGGAAGAAAACCTGGACCGTAAAAGCGAAAATATGGAGAAAAAGGAGGACGCTCTCCAACAGAAGCTGAAGGAAGCGGACGACAAACTGAAAGAGGCGGAGCTGGTGAAAGCCCGCCAGTTCGAAATGCTGGAGCGCATCTCCGGATACAGTGAGGAGCAAGCCAAGGAATACCTCCTCTCTCAGCTGGACGATGAGCTGACCCATGAAAAGGCTGTGAAGATCTCCCAGTTTGAGCAGCGGCTCAAGGATGAATCGGATCAGCGTGCCCGGGAGATCATTTCTCAGGCTATCCAGCGCTGCGCCGCCGACCATGTTTCCGAGGTCACTGTTTCGGTGGTGCCTCTGCCCAATGATGAAATGAAGGGGCGGATCATTGGCCGTGAAGGCCGCAACATCCGCACTTTGGAAACCCTCACCGGCGTGGACCTGATTATTGACGATACCCCTGAAGCCATCACTCTTTCCAGCCACGATCCTGTCCGGCGCGAGATCGCTCGCCTGTCTCTGGAAAAACTGATCCAGGACGGCCGCATCCATCCTGCCCGCATCGAAGAAACGGTGGAAAAAGCCACCCGGGAAGTGGAACAGAAAATCAAGGCCGACGGCGAGCGGGCCGTCATCGAAACCGGCGTTCACGGCATCCATCCCGAGCTGATGAAGCTGCTGGGCCGGATGCGTTACCGAACCAGCTACGGTCAGAACGTGCTGGACCACTCCATCGAGGTTTCCCAGATTGCCGGCATCATGGCCGCGGAGCTGGGCATGGACACTGCCTCCGCCCGCCGCGCCGGTCTGCTGCATGATATCGGCAAGGCTATGACCCATGAAATGGAAGGCTCCCATGTCGCCATTGGCGTGGATCTTGCCCGGAAGTACAAGGAACATCCCGATATTATCCACGCCATTGAGGCCCACCACAACGATGTGGAACCCCGCACCCTGGTGGCCGCCCTTGTGCAGGCGGCGGATGCCGTTTCGGCTGCCCGTCCCGGCGCCCGGCGGGAGAACCTGGAAAACTACATCAAGCGTCTGGAAAAGCTGGAGGAAATTGCCAACTCCTTTGCTGGTGTGGATAACTGCTTTGCCATCCAGGCTGGCCGCGAGATTCGGATCATGGTCAAGCCGGAAGTGGTCAACGATGACGATATGGTCATTCTGGCCCGGGACATTGCCAAACGCATCGAGGACGAAATGGAGTATCCCGGACAGATCAAGGTGCATCTGGTCCGTGAAAGCCGTTCCATTGATTACGCAAAATAATTTCCCCGTGTTCTTAGAAGAAAAACGTCCCTGTTTCCTTTCTGGAAACAGGGACGTTTTCGCTGTCTTGCAAAAGCCGGGGGTAAGGTCTCCGTACCCAATCGGGGAGCTTCGCATACCATGGTCACAGGGGAAGAAACAGCAAGGCGGCGCAGGCAGGGGGTGGCTCCGGCCCGTGAATAGCCTCCTGCCGTTCCCCGCTGCCATCTATCTTCGGGGCGCGCTTTGTTTGGGGCGCGCCCCGACCCGCTCCCGGCAATCCACTATTTTCTTTGCTGCCCGGGTATGGGGGCAGGCCTTTTCCTGCTTCCCCCTATGCAAAAGTTCCTTTCTGTTAATTTTGCCGGAGAACCTTCCTCCCTCTTTCTTCATCGGGCAACCTGGGTTGGCCTTTCCATTTTTGGGCTGCGGACAAGATTTTTTCCACATTATACTCGGTTCGATTTTCAAAGCCTCCCTGCAAATCGGGGCAGGCTTTTCTGCTTTTCCGCCTTCAAAAGGGAAATGTCTTCTTCTGCTTGTCACGGTCCATCTTCACTGATCAAACTGTATTTTATGTAAAAATTTTACTTTCAAAGCGCTTTTAAAATTTATCCTTCTCTTTTGACCGCCTCATAGAAAAATTTTCTCCGGTTCAGACTTTGCCGCCATCCGCTCTGCTCCTGGCCCCAACTGTTCAAAAATCCATCGGTGCCGAGGGCTCACTGCGGCGGGCCACCTGCAATATGTAGTCCCGCCCAGCTGCCAGACCTGCTTCTGACAAAGCCGTCTCCACAGCCTGATAGGCCAATTGGGGCGTGTTGTTCTCCTGGCTCAGGTGACCGACTACAAACCGGGCTGTGCCGCGCAGCGCCAGGTCCGCAATACAGCGTCCGCTGTCCCCATTGGAGAGATGGCCCGTTCCTGAGCGGATGCGCTGCTTCAGGTAATAAGGATATCGGGAAACTGCCAGCAGGCGGTCATCATAATTGGCTTCCAGCATCACCAGATCACACCCCAGCAGCTGCCTCCAGATGCTTTCCGTCACCTGGCCCAGGTCAGTGGCGAAACCGATGGCGCGCTCCCCCGCCTGTATACGGAAACCCAGGGAGTGGGCTGCGTCGTGGGGTGTATCAAAGGGAGTCACTTCCATCCCAGCCACCTCCACAGAACCCTCCAGGGGCCGTAAATCCGCATCCGCTTCCACACACCCGGCCCGTATTGCCGCTTCCAGCGTTTCTGCCGCTGCATATACCGGTACCTTCAGCCGCTTCTGCAGGACCCGTAATCCCCGAATATGGTCGTTATGGTCGTGGGTCACCAGGATTCCCGCAATTTTTTCCGGGGCGGCTCCCAGAGAACGGAGGGCTTCCAGTGTACTGCGGGCAGAACACCCGGCATCGATCAGCATCGCTCCTCCCGGAGCGGATATGTAGGCGGCATTTCCGCTGCTGCCGCTGAAAAGAGGACAAAAACGAATCAAAGGCTGTTCCTCCTGTATCATAAACGTCTGAGAGACAAAACTTTTTTCATCCATCCGCACTGAGCCAAAGGGTCGTTTTGTCAGAATCCAACAAAACAGGGCCGTCCTGCCGAAGGACGGCCCCTTTTGCCTCGTGTTTGGGAAAAATTACAGCGCCTTGGGGAGCACACTGTCAGGGAGGGTCACCCGTCGGATATCTGCTCCCAACCCTGCAAATTTCTCCACTACATTTTCGTATCCCCGTTCAATGTGGTAAATGTCTTCAATCTCCACTGTACCGGAAGCCATCAGCCCGGCAATGATCATTGCCGCTCCGCCCCGCAGGTCGGTGGCTTTGACCGGCGCGCCGGTCAGCTGCTCCACCCCGGTGATAACGGCCACTTTGCCGTCCACCGTGATGCTGGCTCCCAGCCGGTTGAGCTCGTCCACATATTTGAACCGGTTGTCCCAGACTCCTTCGGTAATAATGCTGGTTCCCTGGGCCATGGAAAGTACCGCAGCCATCTGAGGCTGCATATCGGTAGGAAAGCCCGGATGCGGCATGGTTTTGACATTGATCTTGCCAATAGGGCCTTTGCGGATTACCCGCAGCCAGTCGTCCCCCTCTTCGATCTGTGCCCCCGCCATCCGCAGCTTTGCGGTGATAGGCTCCAGATGCTTGGGGATAACATTCTGGATCCGCACATCGCCGCCAGCGCCCACCGCAGCGGCCATATAGGATCCGGCCTCGATCTGATCCGGGATAATGGCATAGCTGGTACCGTGCATCACATCCACGCCGTGGATCTTGATAACATCGGTGCCCGCGCCCCGGACATCCGCGCCCATGCAATTAAGGAAGTTGGCCAGATCCACGATGTGGGGTTCCTTGGCCACATTTTCCAAAATGGTAAGCCCTTTGGCCCGGACCGCCGCCAGCATGACATTGATGGTAGCGCCTACCGAGACCACATCAAAGTAAATATGGGCGCCCCGTAGAGTATCCACCCGGGCATTGATCATGCCCTTTTCAATTTCCACCCCAGCTCCCATGGCTTCAAAGCCTTTGATATGCTGGTCAATGGGCCGCACGCCAAAGTTGCAGCCACCGGGCATGGATACACTGGCCTCATGGCAGCGCCCCAGCAAAGAACCAATAAAATAGTAGCTGGCACGCATATTTTTCGCCAAATCGTAGGGAACCACCGGCTGGGTGATATGGGTGGTATCAATGGCAACCGATTTCTGTGACAGCATCTCCACCTGCGCGCCCATCTGGGTAAGCATCTTCAGCTGGAGGGTGACATCATTGACATTGGGAATGTTGTCCAGGACACATCTGCCCCGGGCCAAAATGGTGGCCGGAATGATCGCCACTGCGGCGTTCTTTGCCCCACCAATGCAAACAGAACCGCCCAGGGGCCGTCCCCCGGTAACAAGCAATTTATTCAAAACTGGTACGCTCCTTCTTATCCGCCAAATGCGTGGGGCCGCTGCCCCCTGCCCCAAGGGCACAAAAAATCATGGGCTAATCAAGCCAAAGCCCCCATCAGCCCCATGAAGTTGTATTGCGGTGCTGTACCGCTTATTCTTTAACGACAAATATTATACCACGAAATATCCTCCTTGCAAAGGAAAAAGCCGTGTTTTCCTTTCTTATAAGCCGTTTTTCTTCGATTTTTTTCTTTTCTCTTCCAGTCTTTTCCTTTTATTTCTTGCGGTGTGACGCTGCGCTTGCTTCGCGGTTAGTATTTGCAGGGATCATGCGGTTAAACAGAGAAAAAAATATTTTTGATGCTTGATTTTGGAGACTGATTTTCCTGAAGAAAGAGGTGCCGCTCCTATGCGGCACCTCTTATATATTTATTGATTATGCTCTTTTTTGTTTTTTATAATTTTCAGCTCAACAAAGCCTCCAATGCCGATATATATGATCCAGAAAGCCACAATTCCGACAAGTGGATTTCTTATCACGGGATATGGAGAAATTCCACCAACTCCCATTAAAACATTGTAAGCAATAGATAACGGTATAAAAGTAATTGTCCAAACATTGATGGAAAAAAATGTCTGCTTTGCCCTATGCTTGGTCGCTTCATCAGAAACAATCATACCGATTCCATAAGTCATGCATCCTATGACAACAAAGATAAGTCCAATTGCTGTGGCAGTCTCTACCTGCTTTTCATACCATATCATTGCCGAAACAATAATGCCCATAAAGTTAAAAGCCGTTCCGACAATGGCAAAGATATTACCATTGGGCTTATCTTTAGGTGCCGTTGTCTCTTTCGGGAGCGGTTCAATTCCTTTTAACAGATAATCCGTTGTGACATTAAAAAAATCACTCATAAGGATAATTTTGTCAAGGTCGGGAGAGGTTTGTTCGCTTTCCCATTTAGAAACCGCCTGCCTTGATACTCCAATTTTATCAGCTAATTCTTCCTGAGAAATTCCTTTTGATTTCCTTAAGTGTTGTATCCTGTCTGCTATGTTCATACAACCACTCCTGTTACAATAAATTTGGACAGGAAAGCCGTGCAGCCAGTCCGGCTTTCCTTCCATCTCGTGCCTAAGCTACAATGAGAGGAGCAACTGGCTGACCAACCACTCCTTGGGCTTTAATGTCCGTAAGAAAGACTGTCAGCCATCCTCTTGTTGCAGCGTTCGATTTAAGCAGGTTGAGCCTACCGGATACCGGGGAGTTCGTGTTACCCAATAGATTGAATCGGCAGCGAGAAAAGATGGAACCCGGTTGCAGATTCGTTGTATTGGAGGAATGTGAATGAACTGCGTTGGCATCGATGTTTCGAAGGGCAAGAGCACGATTGCAGTCATGCGCCCTTTTGGAGAGGTGGTAGTCTCACCCTTTGAGGTGCTTCACACCGACAGCGAACTGAGCGAGCTGGCAAGGCTGCTCAAAAGCCTGAACGGTGAGACCCGTG
>CASEAH010000077.1 GCA_949285935.1 uncultured Oscillospiraceae bacterium | reverse complement strand
TTCCTTTTTTGCTGTATCCACCGGGGAAACAGCCTGGGCCGCCGATTTCCCCTTGGCCTGCTGGAGAGACGCGCCGTAGCCCGCCTTCTCCACAGCTGCGATAATCTGGCCGCTGTTTACATTTTTATCGTCGTAAGTCACTACCATGCTGTTTTTCAACAGATTGACATTGCACTCCTGTACACCAGTCAGGTTGGAAACACTTTTCTGCACCCTTGCCTGGCAGGCCGCACAAGTCATGCCTGTGACATTGTACTTTTCCTGCATTTTTTGAAACCTCCTTTGCCGGAAAACAGGACACCCATACGGGGTATCGGTCTTTCTGGTTCCCAGTATAGGCCTGTAAGGAAGTCTTGTATTTCCCGTTTGGAAGAATATTTTGCCCAAATGGGAGAGCTATCGCATCAATCACGGCAGCATAATCCACTCCCCGTTGGCGGGAACATGGATTTGTGTCAGGTGCTTGCGGGCGGCAAAGGTCCGGACATCATCGCTGGACAGCAGGGCGTGGTTTACGCTATCCAGATGGGTGGCAATGATGGCGGCGTTCGGCGCTTTTCTGCAGACCGCTTCCACATCGGCCAGGCCCATAACCAACCGGCCAATCGGTATTGTCGCCTCGCAACAGTTGAGGACGATCACATCTGGTCGGAAGGTTTCAATAACTTGCTCCACGCCGTCAAAATACACGGTGTCTCCGGCAAGATACAGCGTTTTTCCCTCGCTCTGCAACACATAGCCGCTGCTCTCCCCCATACGAACCATGGCTTCTGGGGTATCTCCATGCCGGGCGGGAACTTTTGTGATGACGATGTTTCCCATCCTGATTTCCGGCGTTGTAAATGCTGTGACATTCCTAAAGCCCATGTCTGCGACCAGTTTTTTATCCGCATCATTTTGCACTAGCACTGGGATATTTTGAGGCAGGTAGTCCGCCGTAAAGTGATCCGGGTGGATATGGGTCACCAGGCAGAAGTCTACGTCGCTCAAAATCTCTGTCGGCAATAGAGGCAGATCGTCCAGGGGGCTTCTGACGCCGTTCCTCTCTGGCTTGACAGCCAGGAAAGACGGTCCTGCATTCTTATCCTGTAGCCATGGGTCCAGCAGAATGGTGAACGATCCGTACTGAATTTTTAAGGTTGCATTTCGGATTTGTTGAATTTTCATGATTTTCTGTTTATCACTCCTCAAGATTTATGCTTTTTATCTTGGCTTTGTACTGTTCCAGCACATCGTCCAGCGTAATCTCCCGCATCCGGTTTTCTGCCGCTTTTTGAATATCCAGGTAAAAATCCCGCAGAACCAGTTGAATATTTACTCCTACACCGCAGGCGGGGTTGGTATGGGTGTCTTGGTGGAGCAGGGGTTTATCTCCCTCTACCGCCCGATATGCGTCCAGTAGAGTAATTTTCTCCGGCTCACGGGCCAGTGCCGGCCGGGGATGTCCCTTCACGCTGGTGAGCAGCCCGCCTTTCCGCAGGGCGGACATGAGCTGGCGCACATAGGCAGGATTGGTCTGGACGCTCTCAGCCAATTTGTCGCTGGTCAGTTCGCGGTCCGGATGCAGAGCGATAAAAGCCAGAATGTGAACGGCATCGCTGAGCCGGGTGGGATATTTCATGGCCTGATCTCCTTTCTTGTCTTTGATGTTAATTTTATTGTAACAGCATATTGACAGGAGCGCAAGTGGATGCTATGATAAATTGAAGTAAGAATAAAAATAACACCAATGCGAAAGGAATGGTGACAATGAGTTTCTATGAGGATTTAGTCATGCAGACCCAGATGAATTATTCCAAATATTATCATATCTATGCTTCCGGCGGAACACCCTATCAGCTGGCTGACAAAAAGCCGCTGCCGTACAAGGAACGGGTTAAGCAGTTAGTACAGGAGATAAAAGATGCCGACTGTGTGGTGGTGGGCGGAGCCTCCGGCCTGTCCGCCGCTGGAGGCGGGGACTTCTACTATGAGGACAACGCTTCCTTCCGCAAATATTTTGGAAAGTTTGCAGCGAAGTATCATTTTAAGGGAGCTTTTGACGGGATGATGTACCAATGGAAGGACCGGGCGGATTTCTGGGCGTATCTTGCCACCTTCCTGCACACCACCCAGACCGCCCCGGTGCGTCAGCCCTATCTCGATCTGGACGCTCTGTTAAAGGGGAAAGATTTCTTTGTATTGACCACCAACCAGGACACGCAGTTCATCAAGCTTTACCCGGAGAACAAGGTGGCGGAGATCCAGGGGGATCACCGCTTCTTCCAGTGTGCCGCCTGTTGCACCGATGACACATGGGACGCCGTGAAGCCGGTGGAGGAAATGATAGAGGCGATGGGTGACGGTATCACGATCCCGGCGGAGTTGATCCCCCGGTGCCCTCACTGCGGCGGCGAGGCATTTCCTTGGGTGCGTGGATATGGTAACTTCCTGCAAGGCAAGAAGTATGAGGAACAGTATGAAAAGATCTCCCGCTATGTGCTGGAACACAAAGACTGCAAGATCCTGTTTCTGGAGCTGGGCGTGGGCCGCATGACGCCCATGTTC
>CASEAH010000076.1 GCA_949285935.1 uncultured Oscillospiraceae bacterium | reverse complement strand
ACGATGGAGTCTACCCCCGCCTGGGCCAGGATCTCCTGGAGCTGTCCGGCCATACCGCTCTTGGCCAGGAAGGCGTCGGTGACGATCATGGTCTTGGTGCCGCCCAGGCTGCGCATCAGCTGCCCCGCTTCCTTGGACGCGCCCATTCCGAATACGTTTCGGGTGGGAAGAAAATAGTAAGTTGACATAGAAATACCTCCTTGCTCACATGCACAAAGCTCCTCGTTTTTGAAAGTTTTCCGCTCTCAACTTTCAAATTTGAGATAGCCCCATTATAGCGTCAAGGAGGTATCATGTCTAATTGGAAAAAGAATATCCCGTTATAAGAAAATACATATAACGATTATAATATCTCTGGGTGATGCGTTAACAAGCTTCTGCTCCACATAAAATCATTGAGCTTCTTTTGCACCGGACTGGCCTTGTGCTTCAGACAGGACAAATAGATGGGCCGGACAGCGGCGGGGCTGTCCAGCTGGTAAAACACCACGCTGTCGGTGGGGGCCACGTACTCAGGGATGGTGGAGCGGAGGAAGGACACCCCCTGCCCCTCGCACACCAGGTAGTAGGCGGTCATCATCTGGGTCAGGTAGACGGAGACCCGGGGGAGGAAGCCGGCGTTCTGGCACAGCTCCATGCTCCGGTCATAGATATCGTTCCCCTGCTGGAGCAGCAGAAAGGGCTCGTCCCGGAAGGCCTGGAGGGGGACCGGGGGCTTTTTGCAGCCGGGCTCGTTGCGCTTGAGCAGTTCGTCAAAGGTATAGCAGCACTGGGCCAGCTCCTTGTTAATGGAGAAGCGGGCAGGAACAGCTAGAACGATCTCCTCGCTGCACCAGGCCACCGACTGGATTTTGGGATCCTGAATGGACTCCGCCTCCAGGAAAAAATCCAGCTTTCGCTCTGCTAATGCCTGGAACATGTCGGAAGCCCGCCCCTCAGTGAGGGTAAGGGTAATCTGAGGGTTCTGTTCCCGGAAGTCCTGAAACAGCTGAGGCAGAACATAGGTGCAGAAAAACATGGAGCTGCCCACGCGCAGTTGGGTCCCAGGCCCATTGAGGGCGGCGAAGTGCTCCCGCATGTCCTCCTCTATGGCCATGACCTTCTCCACCTGCCGGATATAGTACTCCCCGGCGGGGGTCAGGGAGATGGGGTTGGTGCTCCGGTCAAAGAGAGGGGTCTTGATCTCTTGCTCCACCTTCTTCACCACCGAGCTCAGCCAGGGCTGGGAAACAAACAGCTTCTGGGCGGCCTTGGAGAAGCTGCGCTCCTGGTAGATGGCGTAGATGTACTCCTTATAGTTTAACATTAAATCTCCCCCTGCCTCGCTCTGTGAATGTTTGAACGGCAGACCCGAAAATTCATACGGATTATATCAAAAATTTGAATCTACTGCAATGTGCCTCTCTCCGGAAAAGAGGCATTACGCCGTGTTTTTCCATACGAATTTCCTTATATCGTTTTAAAGTAATTCAAATTTTACAAAAAAGACAGTACGGTTTATGCTGTACTCAAGCAAGGCGCTGTAGAACAGCGGCAC
>CASEAH010000075.1 GCA_949285935.1 uncultured Oscillospiraceae bacterium | reverse complement strand
TCAATATCGGTGGTTTCAAAGGAGACGTCCTCCAGGGAGATTTCGGTGCCGATCTGCTGGGAAAAGCCCTGCTCCAGGTAGGGAACAAGGGCGTCCTCCGTCACGTCGCTGGCCAGAGAGCCGTCATTTTCCACCAGCACTACGGTAATGGTGGAACCGTCTTCCGCCTTATACATCTCGCTGACCCCTGAGCCGGAGGCATCTGCCTGGGTAAAACCTTCCGGCACGTCAAAGGTAAAGGAGTAGCCAAGGAAATCTTCCGCAGTCACAGATTCAGGGGAAGAAGACTGGGAAACAGAGGGTTCGGAGGCAGGGGAATCGGAAACAGAAGATTCGGCCGGAGCGGAACCGCAGGCAGACAGGGTAAGAACTGCTGCAACGATACAGGCGCAAAGTTTCCATTGCTTCATAATAAATGTCTCTCCTTTTAATCCATAATTTCAATTTCAGCATTTCCACACAGAATGCTTCTCCATTATAGCCCCGTGGCAGAAAATTGCAATACCCTTCTTTTCAGGAGGGGAAGCGCCGGCTGTTTTGCCCAGGCGCGGGAATACGCCTCCCGGGGCTGCCCTGGGAGCTTCCCAAGGGGCTACCGGAGCTGAGCACCGTCGTGGAAAGCCCGGCCGGCCTTTCCGCCCAATAGGCGATAGGCATTGTGCACAGGGTCAAAAATAATGGGATGCAGTTTGTCGGGGTCAATATTGCCGCTTTCATCCAGGATGGATTCGCAGGCGCTGACGTTGACAATCTCCCCCACCAGACGGCAGTCCTCCGGGTCATAGCTGATCAGGCGGCATTCTATGGCCATGGGCAGCTCGTCGATCAGGGGGGCGTCCACAAACGCCGAGGGGGTGGTGTGCCATCCTGCCTTTTGCAGTTTGTCCGCCGCGTCGTTGCCGGAGACGATCCCCACATAATCGCAGGCCGTCAACTGATCCGCGGTAGCCATGCTTACTGTAAACGCCTTCCGTGCCAAAATGTTTGCGGTGGTTTTATGACCGGCGCTGATACACAGGGAAAGTTCCTGATCGTTGCTGATACCGCCCCAGGCTGCGTTCATGGCGTTGGGGGTGCCGTCTTCCCCATAGGCGGCCAGGATAAAAACTGGCTGGGGATAGGTCCAAGGCTTTGCTCCAAAATTTTTCCGTGTCATCCTGATACCTCCTGAAAGATGGGTTTTATTGGGAAGCTCCCGGACGGCAGCCCGAAGGAGTTTCCGTTTGAACTAAAGAAAATTTGGCTGACGCAGCACCGCCTTCCGTGGATACTTCCCCAAACCGCCGTGGGGGTTCTCCCAAGGGGACCCTCAGCCGGCGTCTTCGTCCAGGGCTTCCACCAGAAAGCTTACCGGGCGGAAGCCGTCATTGCAGGAAAGCATGGCGGTTTTGGGGTTTTTCATCCATCCATCGTAAAAATTTTCACCCCCGTGGCTCAGAGCCAATACAAAGGGCGAGATGGTGTCCCAGGCGCTTTGGCAAAAGCTCTCCGGCTTTTTCCAGCCGTTGGCAACAAAGACCTGGCCCACCTTCATATTGCAGGCGTGGGGGATAGGGTTTTCAAACTGTGCCATCAGGTCGGGATATCGGGTGATGCGCATTACAGTGATTCTGCATTTTTTCATATAATAATGCCCTCGCAATGGTCGATTTCATGCTGGATGATCTGAGCGGTCCATCCGGTAAAGGTCTGGAGACGCTGCTGGAATTTTTCGTTTTGCCACTGCACCTTAATGGATTTCCACCGTTTGGCTGGGCGGACACCGGAGAGGGAGAGGCACGCTTCCTCAGCGTCATAAGGGCCCCACCTCCTGATGATTTGGGGATTAAACATAACCATATAGCTGCCGCCGTTTTCAAAGGCGATGATGCGCTTGCTGACACCGATCATGTTGGCAGCCATCCCCACGCAGTTATCCTTGTGGTGCGCCAGGGTTTCCAGCAGGTCGGAGGCGATTTGCAGGTCGTCCGGCGTGGCCGGCTGGGATTTTTGGGCCAAAAACGCCTCGTCCCGGCAGATTTCCTGAATCATAATGACTCCCTCCTGTTTCAGTGCACCCATGCCGGCCTCTCTGCCGCCGGGTTCGGGGAAGCGGTATTGGGCGGAGCCGGAGCGGTGGGCGCCCACGGATCAAAGGCTCCCCCTGCGGCGGCTTTTGGGGCGCCGGGAAGACCTTTGGAGGGCGCCGCAGGTGATGCGCGCCAGCTCCGCCATCTGCTCCCTGTCATCGACGTCCTCCACCCAAATGTAGTCTCTGGCCCCCTGGTAGGGCGGGGCCTTGGGCAGGGTGGGGAAGGCCGCTTCCCCCTGGGGGGTGATTTTTATAAACAGCTGATCGCCGCAGATAACGGCGAAAAAGATGCCGTCGCAGTAAAGCCCGTATTCCCCAAACATCTTCCGGCTGCGGATATCCCCGGCTTCCCGCAGCTGTTCAGCCACGTAGCGAACAAAATCCGGATGGGATGCCATGCCAATTCCCTCCTGGAGCAGACTTCGGCAAAGGGTGCCGCCCCTGCCGGGCAGATGCCGGCTTGGATACCACTGTCCATATTTTACCCCAGTCCGCCGAAGTCTGCAAGGCTATCCTGCGCCTGGATGGCAGCATTCCCCGCGGGGGAGGGGGCAATATGCCGCCATCAGCCGCCGCAAAAGCCTCCAAAATCGGAAAAGCGGGGAGGGAATGGCGCCGGGGAGCCCAAGGGGAAAACTTGACCGGAGGCGCTTGTAGAACACGGAAAAGAAGTGTATACTGGATCTGATAACCGGCAAAAGCCTTAGAAGAAATCATCAAGCTAACGGTGTAAGGCAGGGGAAAGAAATGACGGAAGTAGCGGCGGCCCTGATCTGGGATGGGGACAAGTTCATGATTTGCCAGCGCCCGGCGGACAAGGCGCGGGGGCTGTTGTGGGAGTTCGCGGGAGGGAAGGTGGAGCCGGGAGAAACAAAAGAACAGGCCCTTGTCCGGGAGTGCCGGGAGGAGCTGGCCATTACCCTGAAGGTGGGGGAGGTGTTTATGGATGTGACCCACCAGTATCCCGATCTTACGGTCCACCTGACCCTGTTCCATGCGTCCATTCAGGAAGGCGTCCCACAAAAGCTGGAGCATCCTGACATCCGATGGATTACCGCGGATGAAATTGATGGGTATGCTTTTTGCCCCGCAGACGAGGAAATCCTGGACAAATTAAAAAGGATGAAATAGCAGGCAAATTTCCCAGGCAACCCCGCGCTGCCCCCCTTCCTGCGCAGACGGCCTATAACCGCTGGCAAGGGATGGGCATAGGCCCATAGTTTGGCGGGGACACGTGTCCAATCGCACTGTAGGGCGGGAACCCCCCTTTTGAACGGGCCCCTTTGGCGGCGCAAAAGCACAAGGCCCCTTGGGTCGGATTGATGGAGGAATTTTAATGAAACGGATTCTGCATTTTTTACTTCCCCTTTTTTTGCTGTTGACCGGGTGCGGCGGAAATGCCTCGGATGCATCCTACCAGCGGATTACACAGGAGGAAGCCAAAAAAATGATGGATACTCAGGAGGTAATTGTCCTGGATGTACGGGAGCAGAATGAATATGACAGCGGCCACATCCCCGGTGCGGTGCTGCTGCCGGTGGGCAGCATTGACGAAGAAACCGCCGCTGCCGTCATTCCCCAAAAGGACTCCACCGTTTTGGTGTATTGCCGCAGCGGAAACCGCAGCAGGACTGCGTCTGCTGCGCTGGCTGAACTGGGCTATACCGGCATCTACGAATTCGGCGGCATCAATACCTGGCCCTATGAGAAGGAGTCCTGACCTTCCGGAGCGGGCCAGGGGGCTGGTACAACAAGCCCCGCTGGAGCCGTGTCCCCGCCCCAGACCCCCGGCAGCCAGGCTTACCCTGCCGGGCTCCCCAGTTCCAGGGCCAGCCGGTCCAGGGCCAGCCCCAGGCCCTCAAAGCCTGCGCATCGTCCGGGCAGGGTGTTGACAGTGTGGTCCAGCAGGGGCTGGGCCTGGCGGGAGGTATCCAGGCAGAAGTCCAGAGAAAGCACATCCTCCCATGCCCGGTTGAGGAAGGCCACCTCCCGGCGGCCGTGGGTGCGGGTGATCTCCACACGCCCGGCCCGGCGCAGGTATCCCTCCACCTGTCGGGAGGAAAATCCGGCGGCGGCAAGGCTCTCCCAAAGCCCGGCCTGAAACAGCCCGGGAATATCCGCCCACTCCGGGGAGGAGACATTGTATCGCACAAAGGTATAGCGGCTGGGGCAGTGGACAGCCAGCAGGGATTTGTGCCCCCTCAGCCCAATGACATGAAGATCCCAGCAGAACTTCCGGTCCGGTTCGGCGCCATAGGCCGGTGTTTTTATTTTCAGAAGGCGCTGAAGGGGAAAGGTCAGTCCCAGCTCCATCACGGCGCCTCGTGGGGGATGGTGATCTTTTCCACCCGGAGCTTCCCATCCGCCGCTTCTGCCATCATCATGGTAATCTCCTGGTGGAAGCGGCGGGGTCCGCAGGAACCAGGGTTGAGCCAGAGGATGCCATCCCTTTCCTCTTCCAGATACTTATGGGAGTGGCCGAACACCACCGCGTCCACGCCGGAAAAATCTTCCGGAAGATCTTTCCTGTTGTGGACAATACGGAAGGTCACCCCGCCCAGAGTAACGGTAAGAAGGGAGGGGATGGCATTGGCCCACTCCTTGTCGTTGTTGCCGCGAACCAGATAGAGGGGGGCATATTGTTTCAACTGGTCTGCAAGAGCCTGGTTGTTGATGTCGCCGCCGTGGAGGATGGCGTCGGCGGATCTCAGATATTCCGCCACCGGCTGCCGCAGCAGGCCGTGGGTGTCGGAGAGAATGGCCAGCTTCATTTTTACGCACCTCTGTAATGAATTTTCCAGCGCTCCGCCAGAGCGCCGGAGGAGATTCCCGCCTTTTTGGGGGCGCCCGGTCTGCCTTGGATAACGCCGGGGCCCTTATGGACCGCGGAAAGCGGGCCTTTCCCGCTGCCCGGCAGAAGCCGCCGTCTGGGCTTGCCTGCCATAGGCGGTTTTAACCCCTTTATCATAGCGCCCGGGTTCCAGGACTGTCAATGGCCTGGGGAAAGGGCATCCCGGAGAGGCATAGAAGGCCTATGGAGCCGGGCCCCATGGGCTTTGGCTGCCGGGTTTTATCTGCCCCACCTGCCCGGCTATCCGTCTGCCTGGCGGAAGGGGAGCTGGTGCTCCCGGAGGCTGATATTGACCAGTCCCTGGATGCCAAAGGGGCCATTGCCTGCAAAGCTGTCCGGAACGGGCAGATCGTCGGAGGGGCCGTTGTGGTTTTGGACCGGGAGAAAAAGCAGGGCCACCTGGATTTGCTTTATGTCAGGCACGGCGAGCAGGGCAAAGGGATCGGCAAATGGATCTGGAGCCGCCTGGAAGAGCTGCATCCGGAAATTACCGTCTGGGAGACTTGCACGCCCTATTTTGAGCGGCGGAACATCCACTTTTATGTAAATGTGTGCGGCTTCCACATTGTGGAATATTTTCATGAGGGGCATAAGGATCCCAGAGAGCCGGAGGATGCCTATAACGGCGGCGGCCTCGGTATGTTCGCTTTCCGAAAACAGCGGTAACAAAGGGCGCCCATCCCAAGGGGGAGAGGGGCGCCCCTGCTTCATAAGGGCTGCCGGGCTTCAGGCGGTGTCAGGCGCGCAGCCGGAAGGTCCGGGGGGCAAATTTGTAGACCAGGATACAGGCGACGATGGAGTATGCCGTGCAGAAGGCGATACACGCCCCGCCGAACAGGAGGGTGGGCAGGCGGAGGTTCATCATGGCGTAGCAGGCACCGTAGGTCAGGATCATCACTATGCGGTAGGTGCCGCTTTTCATCTCCGTCCCTGCCGTGTAGGGCTGGAGCAGATAGTAGATGGTGAGATAGTGGATGGAAAAGAAGAGGCTCATAGCCAAAACAGAGACCAGAAGCACCACATAGTTGAGAGGGTTTGGGGTCCCGCCAGAGGCATAGAGGGTCAGGCAAAGGCCTGCGCCGATGACCAGGGCCGGGACGGCATTGATCTTCATAATCTCCCGCAGGCGGATCTGGAACAGCTTCAGCACAAAGTCCGGCCGCTTAAAAAAGGAATAGGTCAGCAGGCTGTGGTCGCAGTTCATAAACAGGGCCTTGGTAAAGCCGGTGCCCCGGTTGATGAGATACATAATAAAGGTGAAGTAGGGCAGCCAGGTCAACGGGATCTCATTGATGTCCCGCCTGATACCGGGCTGCATTGCTATCAGGAGCAGGGCACCGCAGGAGAGGAGGACGCAGATGGCGGCGATGCGGAGGGAGGATCGCCACAGGATCTTCCGGTGACGCCGGACAAAAAGCTCGTTGAGATACTCAAAGCCCCGCTTTCGGCTGGTGATGGAGGAGTCAGAAGAAATGGCCATTTGGCTGACGGTTTTGTCCACGTTTTTCATGGTATCCGTTTGGGCGGCCACTGGGGAGAGCAGTTCCTGGTTGATCTCCCGGTAGTACCGAAAGGCCGCCACCCGCCAAAAGCCCACAAGGCCTGCCGGGATCCAGATCAGGAACAGCAGGGCAGAGACGTTGAAAGGGAGGACAATCCCCAGGGTGGGGGGAAAATAGGCCAGGGCCAGCAGCACGGTGATAAGGAGCCAGCCAAATTTCTGGAGATGGCTTTCATTGCGGACCCGGCCGTTTTTTTCGTAGTCCCGCAGGGAGCAGGCGGCCGACGCCGCTTTGATTCCCGTTACACAAAAAGGGATCAGCAGGCAAAGCCACAGGGGGACTCCCCGCTCCAGGCCAAAGAGGAGCATACAGGGCAGGAAGCCCGCCGCAATTTTCAGCAGTGCGTATCCAAAGTTCACCAGGGTGTAGGAGCGGGCGTCCATCCGCCGGAGGATCATGGCGTAGTATTTATCCCTGGTGGGGTTGAAGAGCTTGGTATTTATGTATGAGCCGATGAGGGTCAAAAACAGCAGGATGTGGAGAAAGGATTCCCTGGCCGGTACCATGAAATGGAGCTCCGACGGAGCGCAGACCATGAGAAAAAAGTAAAGAAACTTAAAAAGGAAGATGGTGACCAGCTCCCAGAACGCCGACAGGACATTGGCAAAAATCTTGAATCCGCCCACTTGGTAAATGGCGGCGGGCAGGAGCTGATTAAGCAGAGGGATTTGTTTGAGGGAGTGGAGGATGCTGTTGACCCGGTAGGTATTTTTCAGGGAAAAGGAAATCCGTAATGTTTTAAGCATGGGCGTCCTCTTTCAGCGCGGCGATGATTTTCTCTTTGAATTCCTGGCTGTCCAGGTTGGATTTTTCCACTGCCTCCAGTTCCCCGTGGCTGAGCAGCACGATTTCGTCGCACAGATCCAGAGCCAGATCCAGGATATGGGTGGAGAAGATAATGATTCTGTCCCTTTTCAGGGAGCGCAGGAGCTGTTTCATTTCCTCGGCCACCACCACGTCCAGGGAGGTCAGAGGCTCGTCCAGCAGCAAAACCTTAGGTTGAGCGATAATGTTGACCAGCATCTGCATCTTGTTCTTCATGCCGTGAGAATAGTCCTTCAGCAGCTTGTCCCGGTCTTCCGGGGCAATGCTCACCATCTCAAAATATTTGTCCAGGGGCTGGGGAGCGGGGATGGAATCCGTGTTGATGTCCACAAAGAACCTGAGGAACTCCCGCCCGGTAAGAAATTCGGGCACGGTGGGGGTGGAGAGCACATAACCCATATCCTCCGCATCCACCTCCCGGCGTACGCCCCCTCCTCCAGGAAAAAGCTGCCGCCATCCGCCTTGAGATCCCGGTTCAGGCAGTTGAAGAGGGTGGTTTTACCGGCACCGTTGCGGCCCAGCAGGCCGTAGATTTTGCCCTCGGCAAAGGCGAAGTCGATATCCTTCAAAACTTCTTTCTGCTCAAAATGTTTAGCCAAATGTTGGATGATTAAGTTCATAAAGTTCTCCTTATGAGTTGTGTTGGAGGCCAGGGCGCCGCTGAATGCGAAAAACGAGGGCTTCGCCCAAGGGCCGCTTGCCGCCTGTCCCGGGCCCCGGCTTTACATGGATACGCCGGCCACCAGCCGCCGGATTTTTGCGCGGAGCTCCGCCTGCTCTGCGCAGGCAGCGGCTTTCAGGGATTGGAGATGATCCAACACCCGGCGGATTTGTTCCCGGGTGCCCCGCACCTGATCTTGGGATTGGTGGATGTGATCCAGCACGGCCCAGTCGGCAAAGATGCCGTCAAAAAGGTAGTCGGCCACCCGGAGGAACCCGTCAATGCTTATCTGGAAATCGGCCAGGATGGTTACATCAGCCAGCTCTGTCTTGAAGCGGCGCAGCTGGGACTGGAGAAGCTCCGCCGAGGCCTGGGCATCGTCCAGATGACTGTGCTTGGCAAGGTCAGAAATGAGGCCGCCTCCTACAAGATCCCAGGTGCCCCAGCCCTCGGCGCTGTCCAGGTTCTCCATGATACGGTCTGTGGTGTCCAGAGCGGCCTGCCCAGCGGCGCAGGCTTCCTCCAGCTCCCGCTCCTGGCTTTCCAAAAAGGCGATGCGCCCTTCCAGGCGGAGGATTTCTTCTGCGGCAGCGCTACCGGAGGCTTTTACAGCCTGGGTTTTTCCCCGGAGCACCGCTTCATAGCGGCTCTGACAGTCGCTCAATGACGCCAGCTCCACCTGGCACCGCCTCAACTCCTCTTCGATCCTCTCCAGTTCCCGTACTGCCGTATCATATTTGGCTTTGGCGGCATAGGCCTCCCGCTGTTCCTTTGTCAGCTTCTCATCCATCCTGCCTGTGAGATTATAGAAAAAAGCGGAGAGGTTCCGGCCCTCCAGGCGGTCTACATCCGCCTGTTCCCTCCGGAACACCTGCTCCAGCTCCCGTGCCCGGGCGGAATAGCTGTCTTTTTGGATTTGCAGTTCCGCTGCTGTGGCCGCCAGTTTCTTCCATCGAAGGCACTGGTCCTGCAAAGCCCGCAGCTGCTGGTCATAGTCCATCATAATGATCCGCTCCTTTTTTCAGACCCTCTGCCGTACCTTTGGCCCCCAAGGAAGGCGCTGTTCCCAAGGCCCGCCCAGGGGGCCGGCGGACAGGACCCAGCCCCTTGCTCCACGGGGAAAACTTCAGAACCGGGTGCAGCAAGGCTGGTGCCGGTGGACTCCGGCAGCTGGCCGCCCAAACGCAGGCCTTGGTTTTGGAGGCCTTATCCCGCCGCATAGCCGTGGGCTGCCCTATGGATAAAGATGCCGCCGCTCTTCTCCTGGACGAGCAGTGGAAAGAGGGGCCTTGCTGTTGGGGCAAAAGCAAAAGCGGGAAAGACCTGAAAGTTCTCCCGGTGATAGGAAGCGTCCTCTTGGCTTGTTACTATTATGCCATAGGCAGGGGGGATGGGCTGCTATCACAAAATACGCCTGCAAAGGCCAATTTATTTTTGTTGCCGCGGAAAATTTGCCGGGTCAATGCAGCTTTGCCCAGACATTCCATCTCATGGGGCGGCCATCCGGGCCAACAGCGCCGGCGGCCGGCCCTTCGCCCTATGTCCCGGTTCTCTTTGCAGGGCTTCGCCACAGCCACGCTTTTTATCCCACTGTATGCACAGGGAGAATGATCCGGATTGCGGCCGAGATCGGGGCGTCAGGAAGAAAAGGTGGGGGCAGGACAGTGCCGGACGTGGCAGAAAGGTCAGGGCCTGCTGCCCAGGGCGGGATAAAAGAGGGAAGGGGAATAGATCTGCCAGAGAGGTCCTGCAGGAGGCAGCAGGGCTCTGATCCCCGCCGAAGATCTCAGGGAGGGGTATCCCGCGAATGCTGGAGGCAGGGGAGCGGAATTTCAGCCGCCGACAGTCCCCACGGCCCTCAAGTTTTTTTCTTCCGCCAAAGGCGGCGCTGAAATAGCCGGGGCCGCTGGTGCTGAGATTGTATAACAGGTGCCGTTTTCCGCCTGTCGCGGGGGTGGGCGTATCTGGAATGGCCTGCCTTCTGTCCGGGGCGATACCCACCAAAATCAGTTTTATGACGGGAGTTGGCTGCCGCTGATAAAGGGAAAAGCGTTCCGGAACCCTGTTGCCGCAGAGTTAAGATGGGACAACATGAGGCTTCCTTGCGTAGCCGCGCTAAATGTGATATTATTAAATACAACGCTGTCGAGTGTTGGGATAAACCTTGGCGGCATACCGCATAAGAAAAATGCTCTGCCGCTTGGCAGAGCATTTTTACTGTTTGTGTTGATTTGTTTTGAGGAAGCTTCTCATTTATTTGAAAAACAGTTTGAAGAGGTGAAAAATGAATGCCGAATATCGAGTTGTGGTACCATGATGAGAATGAAGTGGATGAGCGCCATTCCTGGTTAAGCAATTCTCCGGCTTTGGTTGCCTGCACGCAGCGCAGGAACTACGAAAACTGTTCTTATTCAAAGGTTTTGGCGCTGGTCGAATATGCACGCCCGGATTTTATTTTAACTGTAGATGGAGCGCCAATACTTAGCTGTGAAGTTACCATGATGAACCCATCCGGCCACAATATGCCGCAAAGATTTTCCTGTTTGCTTAGGTCGGCTGAAATGGGAGTCCCTTCGCTGTTTTATTATCCATACTATGCCCGCCGGAGTACTTCGGATCCGCAACCACGGTATTTAAATGTCAGGGTGCCTCTGGCGCAGCTGCGGCTGTCAAGTATCTTTGAGACCCCGTCTTTGTCCCTGTTCTGGCCGACAGACCCCAAAAGCCTTCAGCCCACCCGTGACATTGCAAAGCATCGGGATCTGGCTATGTTTGTGGAATATACCCTGAATAGCTATCTTGCTACCGGCCGTACACTCAGTATGCATGATCCTGAAGTCGCCCGTATTCAAAACATGATGCGCAAGGCAAGCCGCCCGGTAACCGGCTATGACCTGAATCCATCATTCAGGCATTATTTCCCCCATGGTGATCCGTTTACAAAGTCCGTTCTGGGAGACATTGCAATAGATCCACCATGTTCATGCAAGGTGGTGCCCACGGAAAGTTTACTTACAGAAACCTATCGTCAGTTCGGAAAGAATTTTAACGCATACAAACGCCAGAAGAAGGTTAAATTATTGCTATCCCGTGATAAAACCTTTGTTTATAAAGGCACGGCCAACGCGCAAAAAACGGGGCCGGAGCATCCTTTCCCGGGGTATTTAACTTTGCTTGATATTCTTTATCTTAGAAATGACTTTGGGCAAACACCAAGAGACCGCTCCATGAATTTGGCTTTCCGCCTGCCTATTCCAGTTGATGCCTACGTCAAAAATGCAGTGAATCGTCCTACAGGTTTGAACATTCTTATGGAGTTTTCAGACTTTATCATCCTCAAGGATGCTGTTGTTTTGGGTGGGTGGATGAGAAATGTTGCTGCGGGTGCGATATTAGTGGGAAGGTAGTACATATATGACGGAATTTCAAGTTTGGAAGACAATAGTTGATTGGGTGGAGGACCAGGGGGGAACTGTTTTTGCGGCATGCCCGCCTGGCAGCAGCGTGTATGACTATAAGAAATTTTGCATAATTGATTTGGAAAGCAAGAAACGCGATGAACCGGATATTTTATTTTCCATAGCCCAAAAACTATATATAATCGAATGTAAGCCGACGCAAAAGAAGTGTTTTTCTCAGGGCCTAAAAGCCAACAGCAACGAAAGCGATGTTGACAAGCTGCACCGAATCAAAACCTCGTGGGAAAAAGGGCACTATATCCAGCAGATAATTAATAATTATGGGATTGTTCCCCAAAATTACCAGCTGTGTATCGGCATAGGTTATGCCGCGGCAGCATCCATGGAATATCCAGACAATGAGATAACATATATTGAAGTTTTGCCCGATTTTACAGTTAATTTTATTGAGGGCACCGGGAACTGAATCAGTATCCATTGCAAAAGAAACACCCTGCAAAAGCAGGGTGTTTCTTTTGCATATTATTCCTTAATCCAAAAGCCATTTTTGTATCTAAAATATTCTTCGATCTTTGCCTCAAAATTCTTAAAGGACAGGTCTTTAAAAAACGTACCATCACTTTGATTTACATCTATAGTATTATATAGTTCTGGAAGAAGGGAAAAATAAACTTTTGTATACAGTTCCACATTGCTGATTTTATCGCAGCTTTGAGCCAAAAGCTTTAGATTTTTATCCAGATTTTCTTTCCAGGTGTTTGTATGATCTTCACTTAGGATGAGCGGAACCCGAGAACTATCTTTGTAAAAACTATAAATAAAATCCCCGAAAATTGCTCCTCCCCGCCGGGAATCAATGGTTTTCTTGTAGGCCGAAACGCCATCTTGAAAAACGATTCCCTTGTCTGGCAAATGGAATCCAGCCCTTTTGGCAGCGCGCAGGAATGCGATCCATGCCTCTGGCTCCTTGTTATTAAAAGTAACGACGCAATAGTGTTCGTTTTTAAGCACTCGGTAACATTCCGAAAACACTGCCGACAGTATTTTCTCATATTCATCAAAGCTTTTCCAGCCAGGATACCCCTTTTTTCTGGCCGGAACAGCTTCTGATGCGCGATTTGGCACCGGCTTTATTCTTGGAATGAATTTGCTAAGCCATGCTGTCCAAAAGGCCGAAAGCTCACCATAATGCAAATACGAACCATAGGGGGGGTCTGTTACAATGAAATCAACACTCTCGTTTGGCAAATCAGGGACAGATTCAGACGACGCATTGATGACGGAAAAATTTTTTTCGTTGTGAACAACTTCTTTGCACGTTCCTGGTGCAGGCATAGTAGAAAACTTGCTTTGGGCTTTTTTGGCGGCAGTGGTATAGCTTAACCACCTTTCATAAAACGTAATGATGGGATTGACCTCGACGAATGTATACGGAGTCCAGAAATTGGATTTTGCCCACTCCATTGGCCGATCCCCCCGCCATGCTTTGTTTAAGGTGGAGAATCTTGAACAATATCGCAGGCTGGCGGACAACACAAAGAGCAGCTGCTCCTTTTGCCTTTGCGTAAGGCCGGACGAATTGATATAGTTCCCGATGTAGTAAATAATGGCTCTTGAAGCGGTGGGAATAAATTGCTCAAAAAAACAAAAGCCTTTTTTATGGAGGGCGCTTTCCCTTTGCATATTGCAGTCAGGGATTTTCGTTTTTGGCTCCATAGCAGGCTTCAGGCCTAAATGCCCCAGCTCTTTGCACAGGCCTTCATAGTATTGTATGATTGCGGCTGTCCCGGGAGCAGACCGAACTTGATGCTGGGCCCTGCCCGATTTTATGGAGCCATTTTCAACACAGCAAATTTCAACAGGTAAAATATGATTAGCATTTACGCGGGCAGGCCTGAATTCTTCAGCACACTCTTTGCATATATATTTCCCGCTGCCACAAGTGTTGAACGGGCTCAAAAGCACCTGGCTTCCGCATTGGGGACAGAGGGTATAGGAAGACCATTCAATCCAATATACCTCACTGCCATTGAAAGAATACAATGGCGCAAAAATATCTGAGAGATGGGCCATTAGCTGGCCTATAAATCCAGACAGTTCCTCCAGGTTTGCGCTTGCCATCAAAGCTTCCTGTTCCATCACAAAACAGGCCAAGTCGCTGGTATCGCAGGCAACTGCCCGGTGGCCAAGGGTGAGGGCTTCATACAGCATTGTTCCGCCGCCGCCGAATGGATCAAAAACAAGTGAGTTCTTTTCAGGAAGGTAATGACGGATGGCATTATTGATAACATTGTGCGGCCTGCGGGCAAAATACCGATGAACGGTATATTCGGGGTCATGGGCTTCCGCTTTAATACTGCTTTCAAGAGGTTGTATCAGCATAGGGGGGTTTCTCCATTATAATTATATAGTTGTGATCGATGTGATTGCCTTTTCTTTTTATGTGCATTCCAGATTTGTTGTTGGTTACCCAAATGAATATTTCTTTTAAGATAAGCCCGGCCGTTTCTCCATAATGGATAATATCGGTAAAGGGATGAGATAGTTTCCCCCCATCGCGGCTGTCGCCGATGATGGAAACGAAAATGCCGCCAGGCTTAAGGACCCGGTAAACTTCGGAGATCCATTTTTGGGTAAATGAATTGAAGCGGGCAAGGGTTCCCGCAGACAAATCGTTTTCTTTGCATTTGGTCATTTGAGTGTCGAAGATGCTGTTTTTAAAATCAATAAGTTCCAAGACAGAGTTGGGGACTCTGTTTATGGAATAATAGTTAATGGTGGTGCCATAGGGCGGGTGTGAAAAGACGATCCCCATAGAACCGGACGGGAAGCTCAGTGTACATGCATTGCCGTACTGGATCGCCGGCGCTATATATTTTGGATGATGCACCAATTTGCATAGCGCATCATAATAGGATTTCACCTCATCCCACAGCGCAAGCTGAAAACTTTCCCTTGTATACCCAGTGTTCGTCTTAAATACATAATGGTTTGTGCAGCGCTTATCGATATTGCAATAGGACGTGGTAATTGAGCTGAGCGCAACCCCAAACAATAACCGGGTTTCAAAGTCTTCGGCTTGCGAAATGCCGGAGCAGATTTCCTGGAGCCCGTGGCGAAGCTCAGGGGAAAGCCATTTGTTTTCACTGCTCACCAAATTCAGGGCAGAAACTTCAGGCAGGCTGATTTCATGATTTTCGACTACAGCTGCGTATGCTTTTTCCAGCTGCTCCAGGGATGGGACGCTTTTGTTGTTGGTTTTCAGCAGGCTGAGGGCAAGGGCCATGGGATTTACATCAATGGCGTAACAGGAAAGGGAAGCCAGCCCCGCCTCCAGCGCAACCGTCCCGCTCCCGCTGAAGTTGGCAAGGACCGGCCCCCCTGCGCCCAGATCAGTGCGGACAAATTGCAGGATATCCCGCACAAGAAAGGAAGGCAGGCAGCCATACCACCGCCCGATGCCGTGGGTAAATGGCATTGTATCCTTCATGTTGTTGTAATCTACAATGCTGCTGACATACCCGGAATTGCTCCGCGACAGCCCCTGGCCCTGGGCAGGAACAGAGGTGCCCTGAGGAAGTTGGTCCCCACGGTACAGCTCGTTGAGGATAGTAAGCATATGCTCCTGGGGAATGCGTTTTTCTCCTTCCCAAGCATTTACGGTTGTATAGCTTACCCCTAAAATATGTGCCAACTCTTCCTGGGAAATATTAAATTTTTTTCGGACCAGAGAAACAACATTTTTCTTTTCCATACAATAATTATACTATAGTGCAGTCTTGTTTTCAAGCAAAGAAAAGTTGCTTTGGAATCAATATGTTGCTATATCAAAGCAAACAGCAGCAGAGAGAAAATAATTTTCTCTATAACCAACATAAAATATTAGTTTTTTTCCAAACGTATTTTGCAATCCATATTTGCAAAAGTGCTGTTTGATGCCGCGTTTATTTTGCGCAAATAAACGCAATCATTATTTCCAACCCCAAAAGGCCGCTGCTGAAACAGCAGCGGCCTTTTGAGGTTGAAATTTACCTGAAAAAAATCCGGCTTTATATCTCTTCAATAAGTACAGGTGGGGAAAGACCCTGGGGCAGTTTTTTCCCGATGAAACTCACTTCTCCTCCAGATATTTCTGATGCGCATACTGAGCCAGCTGCCGGCATTCTTCCGCTTCTTCCTTCTGCCCCTGACGGTCCAGCAGTTTGGCTTTTACCTCATAGAGCCAATAGTTGCGGCAGTTTTCTTCGCCATAATAGGCATACTCATAGGCAAAAGCCTGGGAAAGCGCCCGGTTTGCCTCTGCCAGATTCCCCAGCTCCAGATACGCTTCTGCCGCGCTGAGATAGGCAGGCACACAGATGCCAATTTCATCAATGGCCTCAAACCGACGGATGGCCTCCTTGTATCCCTGGATGGCCTCCTCCAGACGGCCCATTTTCTTCAGCATTTCCGACCGGTTGAAGTAGGCCCAGGGAATCAGGGGATCTCCATCGGGGAGGATTTTCAGACGGAGCTGGAGCATTTGCTGAAAATAGTGCTCCGACTCCTCCAGCTGGTTCTCATGGTATTTGGCCCAGCCCATCATGGAATAGGACAGGGAGAGCTGCCGCTCTTGTTCCGGGGACGGTGGAACCGTCTCGATGATCTCCAGGGATCGTGCTGCCTCCTGGGAAAGCAGGCCATACTGTTCCAGACACCGCCGCTGATTGGCCATGTAGTAGTGGTACCAGCTTTCCCGGATGGGGTCTGGGTGGAGGGAGAGCAGCTTCTCAAAAATCGCAATGCTCTTGTCCCGCATGAAGTATTCTGCATAGGCCTCCCCCAGCCGCTCCATGAAGTTCACATTGAAGGGCAGGGAGGGGTCGCACCACTTGCGGTAATAGTTTTCCCCCAGGGAAATCAGCGTCTGTTTTTCCTGATATTTGCAGTGGGTGAACTGGCTCAGCCGCTGGGCAAGGTTGTCCACATAAACCCGGCAGCCCTGTGCAAAGCCGGGATTTTTCCGCACGATGGTATCGGCCATCAGCGGATGGAGGGAGATCGCGTCGGTGATGGAGTTATACTGGATAAAGCTGCTGTCGATCAGTTGGTCCAAAAGGATAAAGTCCTCCAGTTCGGTCAGATCAAGAAACAGTTCCGTTTCCACTCCCTCCACCGGGAGAAGGGCCATGTCCTTCAGAATCGCAATCTTTTCCGGCGTAAGGCCGCTCAGATCGAAGATCTGCTGCATGACCTCCATCACATGATCCATGACCATCTGGGAACGGCGCTGGACTGTTCCGCCGGCGCCCCGAAGATAATCCAGCATGGCGGCAGGGGAAAGATGGGATGCCTGCATCTGCTTGGCCAGCAGCTGGATGCCGTAGGTGTGGTACCCGATGCGCTGGAATATCTCTGCCAGCGCCGGTTCCTCCTGTGACCCCATGGGCCGCTTGTAGAATTTCCGGAACAGGGCAAGCTGGTCCTCCCACCGGTCCAGGGGACGGACCGCCAGTTCCTGATACCCGTCTTTTTCACGGCTGACGCGGGAGGTGATAATCATGGAATATCTTCCCTCCAGCAGCCGGAGAAGCTGGCAATCCTGAGTGTCCAGATTGTCCACCACCAAGAGGGTGTCCCGGCCGCAGTGCTCCTTGAGATAGTCCAGTTTTTTCTCGTAATAGGCCTCCCGGGCCTGGGGAGTTGTCAGATCCTGCCTTTCACTCTCCAACCCCCGGATGCGGAGAAACTGATCCGAAATGACCATATCCTGAATGTTGGTATTGCAGGTCAGCCATACCGTGGTGGTGTACTCGCCCTGGAATTTGCGCAGATACTGCCGGGCCAGTTCGCTTTTTCCCATTCCGCCGGTCCCGAAGAGAAAAAGCTTGTTGTTCTCACTTTGGAGCAGCCGGTGCATCTCCTCAAGCTCCGCCTCCCGGCCCACAAAGTTGGTGTTGCAGACCAGGGTGGTGCTGCGGATCGCTCCGGTCTGCGCCCGGGTACTGCTTTTCCCCTGGTCAGAGCTTTCCTCCCTCTCTTCCTCCTCCTGAAGCCAGTAGGCGATGCGGGAAACCAGGGTGGAGATCCGCTCCTCTTCAGGCGGGTCGGAGGCGTCCAGGCTATGAATGCGGCCCAGATAATATTTTACATCGTCCGACAGATTCTCCTTGTCGGTGCGCAGCGGAAGGAGGCGGATATTCTCCTTGTGATGGAGGCGGTTGAAGGCGCAGTCAATCTCATTGAGGACATGCTCCGAACGGGAGGAGTACTGATTCATAATCAGCAGGAAAATTTTGCATTCCTCAATGGCCCGCACAATGTCTCCGGCATATTTGGAGGTTACGTCCCGGGGGGCATACCAGCATTTGATCCCGTGACTTTCCAGTGCCTGGACAATGTGTTTCACAAGCTCCACCGAGGAGTCGTGGTGATAGCTGATAAAGACAATATGGTTCATAGGGCACCTCACAATAGAACCGTCATTGGGCTCCAGCCGGCCGCGGTTTTCCCAAAGTATGCTGCCCGCCTGCCGGAAATGCCGGGCACAGGTCCGGGGTTTACCGATCCTCTTCCTTTACCGACAGAAGAATGCGGACATTTTCCCTGTCCTTTTCCCGTTCCGCATGGGTGAGTTCTTGGTAAGGGATCAGATCCGCGTGGATCCGCCGGACAGGGTCTTTGCGCTTTCCGTTCTCCGGCTGGCCGAAGGTCCAGTTGCTGAGATAGTGATACCGGCACCAGCGGATGTGTTCCAGTTCCGCCAGCAGTTCCAGGACTTCCGGGGGCAGCTGTTCTGCCGCTGCCGGCAGACCCATGGCTGTCAGCATGTCCAGGCGTACCATGTGGTAGTCCGCGGCACTGATGTTGGACTCCCGGGTGAAGGCATCCAGCTTTGCCCATTCCGATTCCCGGTTTTCCGCTGTTTCCGCAAGGCCGCTGTACAAATGGCCGTAACGGAGATTGATGGCCTTGGCCCGGGCCAGAAGAAGGTCGTCCATGACGATCTTCAAATTAAGAGCCGCCTGTTCCCAGGCAAACAGCCGCAGCCGCTGCTGCTTTGCCAAGGGACTGTTCATCAGGGTGCTGCCGGCAAAGACGTCAATTTCCTGCCGTGTAGTGGCCAGCAGCAGATCCTCCAGCAGTTTTGCCTGTCCCTCCTGTTCCAGTACCAAAAGCAGGTCGGCCTCCTCCAGCAGCGGAAGCTGGGTATACCAGGGTTCCTGGTAGAAAATTATAGGGTCTCCAATCTGCGCGGTTCCCCGGTGAACCGCTCCAAAGCGTTCTGTCGCACCAAAGATGTGGTACTCAATGGACTGGTCCGGCGAGAACAGATTGCTTTGCAGCCCGCGCAGCAAGAGTTCCTCTCCCAGCTTCTCAAACCCGAGAAAGACGATCCGCAGGCGGTGCCCCTGCTGGCAGGACAGTTTATACATCCCCCGCTGCCGCCAGAACAGCCGGGCAGCATTCTCCTCCAGGCAAAAAAAACGCAGCATCGGGTCGGTGTTGGACTGGGCAGACAGGGACCGGCACTGGAGGTAAACCTGCCGTTCCGCCAGCTCCTGCCGGTGCTCCTGATAGAAAGCAAAATTTTTATCTTCTGAGTCTGCGAGGATGTACCGATGGGCGGGAACCAGATCCTGTCCCCCGTCTACACCGCGGCAGCCCAGTTGCTTCAGCAGGACAGATTTGGCTGGCCCTGTGCCGTATACAGCCACACTGTCCTGCCGCAGATACCGAAGCCAGCTGCCCAACATCCGACGCAGGACGCCGATGGCCAGTATGGCTCCGCTGGCGGTGATTAGCGGAGCAGTCCAGCGGGCAATTTCTACCCACAGGTTGGGCGGCGTATCGCCATAGTTCATCAGATACATTCCCACGCACTGGTAGAGGGCATCCAGAAAATCCTCCCCTGTCTGTCCTACAAGGCCGATCATACCGCAGACCAGTGGAAGAAAGAAGATTAGTTTTTTCCCGGCAGCAGTCAGTTTCTTCACCGCACCCAACCCTTCCCGATGTAGCACTCAGACGGTTTTTTTCATTCTACATCAAATGACAAATAATAACAATCAGTAACGGTCTGAAAATACACAATGTGGCGACTCGCCGCTTGGAATATAAGCCGGGAATGTTATCTGCCGTTTCATCCGGGAAGGAAAGAGAACCGTGCGGTCAAGCGACCTGATTCTCCGGGCAGGAATCCGGCCGCACTTCTGCATATTCCTGCAGATTGCGGTAGAAAACTGGTAGTCGTACAGATGGTACACCCCGTCAGAGAAGATGAACAGTCTCGGGGAATATTCTTTGGGCGTCACGTCAGTCACCTTCAGCGCGTTCCGCTGGGAATCAATATACGCTCCGGTGAGCTGAGAAATCTCTGCGACGATATTGCCGCCGTAATCGATAAAGCAGGCCCCTGGTTTTTCTTCTTTTCCAGCTTTTCCAGCGGGAGTGCCGTGGGTCTTCCGGTTCACAGGATTGATGGTCAGCGTGCGGGCCCCGGCCAGGATCATCAGGGAGTGGGTGGCGTTCTTCGCTGCCCAAGGAGATAATTGCCCCGGTGTCGTCCTCGCCGGTGACCCTCTTCCGCTGGAGCAAATGGACAGGATACCGATGAGCCGCTCCATCTTCATGGAATGCACCGCCTTTCCTGATTCTGTCTGCATTATAGCACAGGAACAGGACAACTGTCTGTCATGTTCCCCTTGTGAGAAAAACTTTTGCCGATGGGATCCGGGATTGTTTTGCCGTGGAGCGCATGGTATCATAGAGGCAGTTTTTCCGGGAGGTACAGTACGTGGAGGAGCGGTTTCTCAATCTGACGGAAGAAAATCTGGATCGGGAGCACCTGTGCTGCATCATCCGCAGCAAGAAGCCCCACCCCGGCGTGGAGGCCAAGCGGGCCTGGCTCCAGGAGAGGCTCCGGGAAGGTCATGTGTTTCGCAAGCTGGACGCCAAGGGCGTGGTGTTCATCGAGTACGCTCCGCTGGAGACCGCTTGGGTGCCGGTGGAGGGGGATAACTACCTCTATATCTACTGCCTGTGGGTCAGCGGGGAGTTCAAGGGCAAGGGCTACGGCAGGCAGCTGATGGAGTACTGCCTGGCCGACGCCAGGGCCAAGGGAAAGTCCGGCGTGTGTATGCTGGGAGCGGAAAAGCAAAAAGCCTGGCTCTCAGACCAGGTCTTCGCAGAAAAGTATGGATTTGAAACGGTAGATACCACCTCGGACGGCTATCGGCTGCTGGCCCTCTCCTTTGACGGGACGAAGTCTCACTTCGGGGAGAGCGCCAAACGGCAGACGATTGAACCTCAGGAACTGACCGTCTATTACAGTTCCCAGTGTCCCTACATCCATCAAAGTGTGGAGTTGGTACGCAAAACCTGCGAAGAACTGGAGACACCCTGCACCCTCATCCCGGTGGACACTCTGGAAAAGGCCAAGGCCTTGCCCTGCGTGTTCAACAACTGGGCGGTATTCTATCAGGGAAAGTTTGTGACGGTAAATCTACTGGACGCCGCCGCACTGAAGCGGCTTCTGAAAAAATAAGGTATGCCTATGGAAATCAGAAAAGTGGAGACGGACAAAAAGAGATATCTCGACTTACTGCTGCTGGCCGACGAGCAGGAGGACATGGTGGACCGCTATCTGGAGCGTGGGACCATGTATGTGCTGGAGGACGATGGAGTCAAAGCCGAATGCGTGGTAACCGATGAGGGAGACCGGATTCTGGAACTGAAGAACATCGCCGTGGAGCCTGATTTCCATGGCAGGGGCTATGGAAAGGCCCTGGTAGAGTTTCTCATTCGGACATACGCGGGCCAGTATGTAACTATGCAAGTGGGCACCGGGGACAGCCCCTCCACCATCCCGTTTTATGAATCCTGCGGCTTTCGCAGGCACCATCTGGTCAAGAACTTTTTCACCGACCACTACGACCACCCCATTTACGAGGGCGGGGTACAGCTGGTGGACATGGTGTACCTGCAAAGAGAACTATGAGAAAGCGGAGCGCCCGTGTGAGCGCTCCGCTTTGCATTAAGTATCCCTGAAATAGACAGAGAGGGCCAGTGTGCTCCACTTTTTGGGTGTTATGATGGCCTGTTCCTGATTCAGCCGGTGTAGGCATCCTCTGCCGTATTCTTGAAATTCTGCTTTTCCAGCCATTCCCGTTCCTTTTCGGTCTCGGGGATATCGATCCGCTCAATCTTGAAGATCACCGGCCGGGTCCCGTCGTTGCAGCAGGC
>CASEAH010000074.1 GCA_949285935.1 uncultured Oscillospiraceae bacterium | reverse complement strand
TTTTGACGGGCGCATTCTCTTTTTATCCAGATCCACAGCCCGCTTCCCGCCTTAAGGCCCTGTGGGCTTCTCTTTTATCGGCCCCGGCACACGATTTTCCCGGCCCAAAGGCGTTCCAGAACTTTCCGCTGAGCCAAGGGTTTGGCTGCCCTTCCCCAATAAAACTGCATGAGAGGGAAAACCACTCCAGGGGCGGCAGTTGGATCCGCTGCACCCGCTGTCCGTTCATACCCGCAGTCATGCTGCCGCGTTAAAGCCTTGAGAGCTTTCCACTCGGCGGTTCCGGTACGGTTTCCTTTGCAAAACCGTCCAAGGCATCCCCGGTCTGTTCAGGTGGCGCTGTTCTTCCGGAGACAGGCGCACCCAGGGAAATTCCTCTCCATTTGCCAGCTTTTTTGGGGGAATCCAAAGGACCTGCGCCGCCGGCAAAGAGCGGACAGGAGGATCCTGTTGCTCTCACCTGAAACAGGATGGCCCTTTGCTTTGGGCCAAAGAGCGGCATCCGGAAAACTTCAAAGGATCACTTTCCCACGCAGAACTGCTCAAACACCCGGTCAATCACCTGCTCCGATGCCCGCTGGCCTGTCAGTTCCAGCAGGATATCCACCCCTTCTTCGATGCAGACCGACACCGCGTCCAGCGTCTGCCCCTGTTCCAGAGCTTCACCCGCTTCTTCCAGCGCCTGCAAAGCCCGGGAAATACAGTCCATCTGCCGCTGGTTGGCCACCACCCCCGCTGTGGAATCCAGCTGGGCCGCTCCAGTCAGGGCGGCAACCATTTTTTCCAGCTCCTCCAGGCCCCGGGCGTTCCGGGCGGAAATCTCCAGTACCCGGGGGAGATATTCTTCCACTTCCTCCCGGCGCAGCGCCTGAGGCAGGTCCGATTTATTGATCAGGGCAATGGCCATGGTCTCCTGCCCGGGCCCGGTGCGGGACACAATCTGGCCCAGCAGTTCCCGGTCTTCCCGGGTCAGGGGGCGGGAGCCGTCCAGCACCGCCAAAATCAGCTCGGCGCTTTCCAGGCGGCTGCGGCTCTGGGCTACCCCCATCCGCTCCACCGGGTCGTCCGTTTCCCGGATCCCCGCTGTATCGCTGAGATCCAGCACCACATCCCCCACCCGTACCGTCTCCCGCACCACATCCCGGGTGGTACCGGGAATGTCGGTGACAATGCTCCGCTGGCAGCCGGCCAGCAGGTTCATCAGGGTGGATTTGCCCACATTGGTTCCCCCCACAATGGCGGTGGGGATCCCCCGGCGCATGAGCCGGGAGGTGCGATAGGTGGCGGCCAGCCGCTCCAGCTCCCGGCGGGCCTCCGCCAGACGGGCGGAAAGCTCCCCGGTCAGCACCTCTTCCACATCCTCCTCAGGATAGTCGATCCAGGCCGAGATATGGGCCGAAGCGTCCATCAGCCGGTCGGCTACCGCCATAACAGCCCGGAACAGCGCCCCGTCCCGGGCCCGCAGGGCCGCCCGCACCGCCTGGCGGCTCTCCCCGGCGATCAGGTCCGCCACACTTTCCGCCTGGGTCAGGGTCATTTTGCCGTTGAGGTAGGCCCGCTTGGTAAACTCACCCGGCCCGCCGGCCGCGCTCCCGCTGCCACCGCCGCAGCCAGAGCCTGCTCCAGCACAAAGGCCCCTCCGTGACAGCACAGCTCGGCACAGTCCTCCCCGGTATAGCTGTGGGGAGCCCGGTAGACAAAAAGCACCGCCTCATCCAGTTCTTCCCCCTCCGCCAGCACCCGGCCCAGGGCACCGGTATATCCCTGCATGCTGCGGGGGGATTTATCCGCCCGGCGGGGGCGGAAAATGCTTTCCACCACTTCCAGGGCCCGGGGGCCCGAGATCCGCAGGATTCCGATCCCGCCCCCTGTTCCGGTGGCAATAGCGGCGATGGTGCTTTGCTCTGTCACCATGGCAGTTTCCTCCCTTTCTCTCTTCTTCCGGTCCTGTTTCCTGTCATCCCGGACCCGTCATCACCGGATAAAATCCGTGCGGGCCTGTCCGTTTGCCGGCGGTTCCAGGCCGTTTTCCCGCCCCAGATGGATGCATTTCAGGAGCCAGGCCATATTTTTGCCGATGTTGGTCATGGTCATCAGCCCCTCCTCATCCCGGGCCACATCCTGGGGCTGGCTGCCGTACACATGGTTCCAGTAGGTAGAGGACACCACCGGCATGGAGCGGATGGTAAAATACTTGTTGATGACGTCCATGGAGGCCACCTGCCCGGCCCGGCGGGCGCTGAGGACCGCCGCTGCCGGCTTGAACTGAAAGTTGCGGCCGCAGGAGTAAAACGCCCGGTCCATCACCGTCAAAAGCCGGGCGCTGGGGTGAGCGTAGTAAACCGGAGAGCCAAAAACAAAACCGTCAAACTCTGCGGCCCGGCGGCCGATCTCGGCGGCAATATCGTTGAGAACGCACTCCCCCGTCTGGCGGCAGCGGCCGCAGGCCAGGCAGTCGGACAGGGGCTGGTTGCCGATCCACAAAGTCTCTGTGGCGATCCCTTCCCCCTCCAGCGTCTCGGCCACCCGGGCCAGAGCGGCGGCGGTGCAGCCATCCGGCCGGGAACTTCCGTTGACCAGCAATACTTTCATCATGAATCTCCTTTCTCTCCATCCAAACCAGCAAAAAGAAGGGATGTTCCTTCCTGTGCCCCAAAAGGATGGAAACACTTGCCGTTGTTTTCTCCATAGAGTCGGGACAGTCTTCCTTTGCCGGTTCCGCCCTCCGCCTTTCGCCGCACTCTGCCAGACAGTTCCAGCATTTGTCCCAGGCAAACGGCAACCCACGTTTTCCTTCCCGCCGTCGCAGGGGGGGCCTAAGCAGCTGTGGCCAGACAGTGTCCGCTGTCCCTGTTGCCTGACTTCTGACGGTCTTGCGGCCTTCCGGATGTGCCCCAGGCAAACGGCATCCCACGTTTTCCTTCCCGCCGCCGCAGGGGGATTTCCCTGCCAGCTGCGGCCAGACAGTGTCCGCTGTCCCTGTTGCCTGGCTTCTGACGGTCTTGCGGCCTTCCAAAGCGGTTCCCGGGCAAAGGTCTGCCGCCCCCCTCCGCATTCTTGTCGTCCAGCAGCATTTTGCTTCTGCCCCACAGCCGGGAGGCCAGGCAATGATATTTCATCTTATCATAGCACAAACAGGGACCCGCTACCAAGTTTTTTTGAAAAAAAGGCTCCCGGCTCCCCCAAAAGGGGAACCGGGAGTCGGAGTCGCGTTGGAAGCTCCAGGCTGCTGCGGCAGGATTACTCGATGTCGTACAGCTTGGAGAGCCGGAGCAGGTGGGCGTACTTGTCCTCGGCCACCTTGTCGGCCTTGGCAAACAGATCCTCGGCACGGTCGGGGAAGGACCGGGTCAGGCTGGAGTAACGCACCTCGCTGCGGATGAACTCCTCGTAGCTGGCGGAAGGAGCCTTGCTGTCCAGCTGGAAGGGGTTCTTGCCGGCGGCGGCCAGACGGGGATCGAACCGGAACATATGCCAGTAACCGGAGGCAACGGCGTTCTTGATCTCCAGCTGAGCGTTGACCATGCCGCCCTTGATGCCGTGGTTGATGCAGGGGGCGTAAGCGATGACGATGGAAGGACCGTCATAGCTCTCGGCCTCCACAATGGCCTTGATGCACTGGTTGTAGTCGGCGCCCATGGCCACCTGAGCAACGTAAACGTAGCCGTAGCTCATGGCGATGGCAGCCAGATCCTTCTTCTTCACTTCCTTACCGGCAGCGGCGAACTGGGCCACAGCGCCGGTGGGGGTGGACTTGGAGGACTGTCCGCCGGTGTTGGAGTACACCTCGGTATCAAAG